>DOVB01000115.1 GCA_003520285.1 Halieaceae bacterium | reverse complement strand
TCCGGTGCAAACGGTAGTTGCCTCGCCGCAATCAGAACGCCTCTGGATAACCACGCAAGGTACAGTCGAACCCACCATTGCGACTCGACTCAGTGCCGAAGTTTCGGGTCAGGTATTAAAAGTCTCTAACAATTTTGTGGAAGGGGGTTTTTTTCGAAAGGGCGATATTCTGCTTGAGGTTCAAGCCACCCAGTATCAGCTTGCTCTTGCTCGGGCTCAATCACAGTTGGCCGCGGCCGAGCAGCGCCTCGCAGAGGAGCAAGGGCGAGCGCTCCAAGCGAAGCGCGAATGGCGTGATTTAGGGAGTGAGTCTGCGAACGCCTTGTTCCTGCGAGAGCCTCAATTGTCAGCGGCGAAAGCCAGCCTAGAGGCGGCTAAATTCGAAGTTCAGAAGGCAGAGCAGGATCTTGATAAAACGCGAATTCGAGCCCCTTTTGATGGTCGAGTTCGTCAGAAGCTAGCAGATTTGGGGCAATATATCGGTGTAGGTATGTCAGTCGCCGACGTTTACTCCACCGATCAAATGCGAGTTAAGTTGCCTCTCACCGATCGGCAGCTGTCCCTAATAGACGTGGGCGTTCTGGAGTCAGATTTAATGGCACCTGAGCCCGTCACCATTGCGGCACAGGTGGCAGGGGCTAGCTGGGAATGGTCAGGTCAGTTGATTGGAACAAGTGCTGACGTCGATACCCGCTCGCGAGTTCACTATGCCATCGTGACAGTATCAGATCCCTTCGGACTCACCGATGATGCAGAGCAACCCCCTCTTACGCCGGGTCTGTTCGTCTCTGCGCGGATTCAGGGCAAGATGATTAATAATGTGACACGACTGCCACGAGAGGCGGTCCGCACGGATGGCACTATTCGCTGGGTAGACCAACAGCAATTGGTTCAGGAACGCCCGGTGCAGCTACTCCACAGTGATGGTCGAGAGGCGTGGGTCAACAATCTACCGCAAGGGCTCGAAGTTGTGGTGTCGATGCCGAGCACGGTTTTACTGGGGACCCGAGTGATTGCTCAGCGCGCGCCTGTATTGGTTGCGAGGGGTGCTCAGTGAACGGTTCCATACGATGGTTTATTGATAATCCGGTTGCTGCTAATTTACTCATGATCTTGCTTTTGATTGGTGGCGCTCTCGCTATTCCTGCACTCAATAAGCAATTTTTTCCCGAGATCGAGATTAATTCGGTCTCGGTATCGATGGTATATCCCGGCGCCAGCCCGCGCGAAGTTGAAGAGCAAATTTGCGCGCGTATTGAAGAAGCAGTGCACGATTTGCGCGGTATCAAAGAGATACGCTCGGTCGCGCAGCAGGGCCTTGGGACGGTCCTTATTGAGGCGGCTCAAGGCTACGATACTTCACAGCTCACAGCAGAGATAAAAACTCGAGTTGATGCGATTAACACGTTTCCGGGCGATGCTGAGCGACCTGTGGTGGTTGAGAATGCCTATCGCCACTTGATGGCGGTGGTGAATATCGCGGGCGATATTAGTGAGCGTGAACTCAAGATACTGGGCGAGCGTCTGCGCGATGACTTATCCTCTGAGCCCTATGTGTCGATTGTGGAACTCAGAGATCCGCGTCCTTACGAGGTGGCAGTCGAGGTCTCTGAGGAGACGCTAAGGCGTTATGGCATTACCTTTAATGATGTTGTTAATGCAATTCGTGGCTCCTCGTTAAACCTTCCCGCTGGCGCCATCAAAGCGGTATCGGGCGATATTCGTTTGCAGACCCGTGGCCAAGCTTATGGCCGCGTAGATTTCGAGCAAATACCGCTGATCACCCGGGCCGACGGGGTGAATATCACCCTCGGAGATGTGGCGAACGTTCAAGATGGTTTTGCAGACATCGACATTCAGAATCGCTTCAATGGGCAGCCCTCACATGCACTCGAGGTGTTTGTCACCAGCGATCCGCAAACCCTGCGTACCAGCGAGGTTGTGCATGAGTGGATCGATCGAACACGACCCTCATTACCTGAAGGGGTAAGTTTAACGATGTGGCGAGATTCGTCCGTCCCCTTTGTGGGTCGAGTCGATACCTTGCTGAAAAATGGCATCGGGGGTTTGGGTTTAGTTTTTTTAGTGCTGCTCTTGTTCTTGCGTCCTAAACTCGCGCTGTGGGTCTGCGTGGGTATCGGTGTTGCCTTTATGGGCACGTTTTTTGTGCTGCAATACACCGGCACTAGCCTAAACATGATCTCGCTATTTGCCTTTTTGCTGATTCTGGGGATCGTAGTTGACGATGCGATTATCGTGGGCGAGGCCATACACACCCACCAGACCAATGGTCACCCCGGAGTCGAAGGGGCATCAATGGGCGCGAGTTCGGTGGTTAAGCCGGTGATGTACGCCGTGATCAGCACTATGATCTTTTTTGTACCGATGCTCTTTATGCCCGGCGATATGGCAACAGCGGCGCAAGCCATTCCCGTGGTTGTGATTTTGGCACTCGCATTCTCGCTGATCGAAAGTTTGTGGATTCTCCCCTCACACCTCGCTCATATGGGACCCGAACGTCCCTCTAAGTCGGCCTTGCTGCGCTCTCTGGAAACTGTAAGATCGCGCTGTGCCGATGGTCTAGTCAACTTTTCCAAACAGCAATATCAGCCATTTCTAGAGAAGGCTTTACGGCACAACCTTTTGGTATGCGGCTTGTTTCTGGTGGCTTTGGTCATGAGTCTAGCCGTGTATGGGGGAGGGTGGATCCGGTCGGCATTTTTCCCTCAAGTTAACTCTGATTATATTCAGGTTGAGGTGACTCTGCCTGATGGCGGTGCATTCGGTCGGAGTCTTGAAGTGATGGACCGTGTAGAGCAAGCGGCGATAGCGTTGCGCGACGACTACAATGCGCGCGCAGAATTTCAAGAGCAGGTCGCGATAGGCAATATTTCCGCGACGGCACGAGAAAACCAAGTCTACGTTATCGTCGAGACTTTGTCGGAAGCGGTCGACACGCAAGCGTTGGCAGTTGAGTTCGAGCAGAGTTGGGGTGATCTGGGCCCCGTTGAATCTTTGCAGGTCGACTACACGATCAATCACCTTGGCAAGCCTATCACTCTGGTACTCACATCGAGTTCAGTAGCAGAGCTGCAGGCGGTATCTGCAGAGATGCGAGCTGTGCTTCAAACCTATCCCGGTGTATACAATATCAACGATTCGCTAGAGGCGCCCCGTGACGAAATTGTGCTCGATTTAAAACCTCAGGCCGAAACTTTGTCGGTCTCGCTCAGCGACCTAGCCAGACAGGTAAGAGAAGCCTTCTATGGTGCGGAAGCACAGAGAATCCCGAGAATCAAAGAAGACGTGAAAGTCATGGTGCGCTATCCCGAAGAGGAGCGCTTGTCGGTCGATGATCTGGGCGAGCTCCGCATCCGCTTGCCAGAAGGTACCGAGGTGCCGTTCGATACCGTGGCAGAGGTGTCGGTTGAACCAGGCTACCAGAAGATTGAGCGTCTCGACAGAAAACGCATTTTGGTGGTCTCTGCGGACGTGGGCACTGGCATGTCGAGCCCGCGTGCCATCGTTGACTCAGTGATTAATGAGTATCTGCCGGTTTGGCAGCAACAGTATCCGTCAGTAACGGTGGCATTAGATGGTGAACTAGAGGAAGAGACCGCATTTATGACCGCAATGGTCACCTACATGGGTCTGGCATTGTTGGTGATTTATGGCTTGATGGCGATTCCGTTTAAATCCTATTGGCAACCATTTCTTATTCTCACTGCCGTTCCCTTTGGCGTCATGGGAGCCATCCTTGGGCATTTGATTTTGGATTGGCAAGTGAGCATGTTCTCTATCCTGGGCGTCATTGCGTGCGCCGGTGTGGTGGTGAATGACAATTTAGTATTGATCGATCGAGTCAACAGTCTTCGAAACACGGGCGCATCGCTTTACGACGCCCTAGTATTGGGCGCTCGCGATCGATTTAGGCCTATTATTCTGACCTCGCTCACGACGTTTATCGGCTTGCTGCCGATCATGTCTGAAACCAGTGTCCAAGCCCAGTTCTTGATCCCGATGGTGACTTCGCTCGCATTTGGGGTTTTGTTTGCAACCGGGGTGACTCTTATCTTGGTACCTTGTTTGTATTTGTTTGGTGAACAGGTCGGCGATGCAGCGAAAGAAATGTTTAAGCCCTCGAAAAGCGAATTGGCATAAAAAAACACCCTGTTAGGGTGTTTTGATTGAACCTTACGGCTAAAAGGCGGTGTTACTTGCCTTTGGGCCCTGCAGCGATAATGGCCTCAGAAACGTCGAACTTCGTGATGTTGTTCTGGAATAAGTTAGCCAGAGCCTGCGCTTGCTTATCGTAGGCTGCGTCATCACCCCAGCTTGCTCGCGGATCGACATAGCGTGAATCGACGCCCGGGATCTCGGTGGGGAAGTCAAGGTTGAGAATGTCTAGGTGCGAGGTGGGCGCGTTCTTCAATGCGCCACTCTGAGCAGCTGCAACAACGGCGCGCGTCACGGGGATCGGGAATCGTGAACCGGTGCCACCGGGCGCCCCGGAACCGCCTGTCCAGCCAGTATTGATCAGGTAGACCTGACTTGAAAAGTCTTCGATACGACGCATCAATAAGTCGGCATAATCACTTGCAGGTCGCGGCATAAAGGGAGCGCCAAAGCAGGTCGAGAAGGTGGGGTGAACCCCTGCTTCTGCACCCACTTCAGTTGATCCAACACGGGCTGTGTATCCACTTAAAAAATGGAACGCCGCCGCTTCTTTGCTGAGTATCGAAATAGGAGGTAGCACGCCCGACACATCGCAGGTCAGGAAGATGACGCAGCTCGGTTCGCCAGCCGCATTTTCGATGACCCGCTTTTCGACGTGCTCAAGTGGGTAGCAGCAGCGTCCGTTTTCGGTCAGGCTGGTATCTGAGTAATCGGCTTGGCGGTGGTCATTTAACACCACATTTTCAATGATGGAACCGAAGCGAATGGCATCCCAAATCACGGGTTCATTTTTTTGGCTCAAATCGATGGTTTTCGCGTAGCAGCCGCCTTCGAGGTTGAACACCGAGCCCTTCGCCCAGCCATGTTCGTCGTCGCCAATAAGGTAGCGGTCAGGGTCTGCGCTCAAAGTGGTTTTTCCAGTGCCAGAAAGCCCGAAGAATAGAGTTGTTTGACCATCTTCGCCGACGTTGGCTGAGCAGTGCATACTCATGACGTCTTTTTCAGGCAATAAAAAGTTCTGCACAGAGAACATCGCCTTCTTCATTTCGCCCGCGTAGCGCATCCCTGCGAGGAGGACCTTGCGGCGGCCAAAATTGATGATGACCGTGCCATCGGAATGCGTGCCATCTCGTTCAGGATCGCACTCGAAAGAGGCAACGTTCAGAATTTGCCACTCTTCTTTACTGCCCGCGTTGTAGTTGCTGGGGCGGATAAACATGTTACGCCCGAATAATGATTGCCAGGCGGTCTCGGTAGTTACGCATACCGGTATGTAATGGTCTTTGTGCTCACCTACGTGCAGGTGTTGGATGAACCGGTCGCGTTCTGCGAGGTAAGCTTTTACTCTGTCCCACAGAGCATCGAACTTCTCTGCGTCAAAGGGACGATTCACGCTACCCCATTCAATGCTGTCCTCGGTACTTGGTTCGCGAACGATGAAGCGGTCGGCCGGTGAACGTCCTGTGCGCTGTCCTGTTGTGACGAGGAGGGCACCAGTATCAGAGAGCACACCCTCCGAACGCTTTAAAGCTTCTTCGATAAGTTGTGCAGGTGTTAAATCTGAATACTTGGTTACGGCCGTGCTTGATTCGCTCATTTTGAGTCCTGTCTGTGTCTGTCGAAAAGGTTATGACGCTCTGCTGGCATCTATATCAATTTTCTGGTGGCGGTATTATGGCAGATCAAATGAGACTTTTGGGAAAAAAGTCGTACCAAAAAGCCCCTCTTTTGGCTTATCGACCTGTTGCGATTACCAACGCGATTTTGGCCGCGCTAAAAGACCTTAGTGTGCCATTGGCTTGGGCAAAATAGTTTGCTCTGGATCAAGGTGCGTTCGATCGAACCGATATTGCATATTGCAGAACTCGCAATCGACCGTGATCTCGCCTGTTGCCGCTAACAGCTCAGCGATGTCTTCGCGCGGAAGTGCACTAACGGCACTGTGGCTGCGTTCACGCGAGCAGGAACACTCAAATGAGACGGGTAATTGATCGAATAACCGAACTTCTTCTTGGTGGAATAAGCGATAGAGCAGGCTGTCTGAGTCTAGAGACAGCAATTCATCGGGCTTCAACGTCTCCGCTAATGCGGTTACATGCTCCCATTGATGGGCACGTGGCGCCGGATCTTTGGTGATTTCGGCTGGGAGCTGTTGCAGCAGCAAGCCAGTAGCACGATTGCCATCACAGGCCAGCCAAAAACGTGTCCCCAATTGCTCGGATTGTTCAAAATATCGATCTAAGGAATGTGCGAGCGAGTGTTGCTCGAGCGAGACTATGCCCTGGTAGCGCTGACCTTGGTCGGGATCCACGGTAATCGTGAGCTGACCCTGGCTCAATAAATCACAGAAGGCGGTGCTGGTTGCGTGCTCTGCACCACGCGCAATACCGCGTAATTTTCGGTCGTGGGTGCTCTCTGCCATGATCAGCGGCACTTGGCCTGAACCGCGAGCTTGCAAAATCAACTTGCCCTTGAATTTCAAGGTGGCAGTGAGCAAGGCAGACGCGCACAGCAGTTCTCCTAATAGCATTTTTACGCCGGGCGCATAAGCATGAAGCTTGAACAGCTCAGTCAGGCTTTGGTCGAGGGTCACGTATTCACCTCGAATATCGGCATTACCGAAAATGAAGCGTTGACTGTGATCTTGGTGCGTCGTGGTCATTATGAAATCCGTTATCAATAAGCGAATCGTGTGGGCTGCAGTGAGTTTTTTCAAGCGCCAACACAAACATGTTCTATACTACCCCCCTTCCTTGCACAGAGCCACGCCGAGATGCCCATGACAGCCCTGAGTCGATCGATACTATATGCGGTAACGGTGCTGATTTGGGGGTCGACGTGGTACGCGATTGAAATGCAGTTGGGCGTAGTCAATCCGGTTGTCTCTATCGCTCACCGGTTCGCTCTCGCAGGTCTGGTAGTGCTGTTAGGTTTGATCCTGTCGGGTCGCTTTCGACCTATTGCACGACGGCACCAGAAGTTTTTATTCCTTCAGGGCCTGCTCTTGTTCAGCGGTAATTATATTTTCATCTATAGCGGCACAGCATCGCTGCCTTCGGGCCTAGTTTCGGTGGTGTTTTCGATGATGGTGATCACGAATATGCTGGCAGGGAGAATTTTTCTTGCGCTACCGCTAAGCTGGCATGTCGGATTCAGTGGGTTGGTGGGTATGGTCGGTATCGGGGTCATATTTGCTCCCGAGATTCAGGCATTTACGCTTAAAGACGAATCACTCAATGCGATGATTTTGTGTTTTATTGGGACCTGTCTCGCATCACTTGGCAACATCGTGGCGGCGCGGAACATGCGAGAACGGCTCGCGCCGTTGCAGTCAAATATGGTGGGAATGCTCTACGGTGCTGCCAGTCTGTATGCCGTCAGTTTGGTGATGGGTTATCCCATTATTCTGGATTGGAGCGTGGAATATTTGGGATCTCTGCTCTATCTGAGCTTGGTGGGATCCGTTGCAGCGTTTTGGTTTTACGTCACCCTTATCGGTGAGGTCGGTCCCTCAAAAGCCAGTTACATAGCGCTTCTCACCCCTATTGTTGCACTCACTATCTCGGCGTTATTGGAGGGTTACCAGTGGACCTTGTATGCCACGATTGGCACAGTGCTGGTTTTGGGCGGTAACTATCTGGCGATGGGGCGCAACTAGAGTGGCAGTGATAAGGCTGACACACGCGCATAGCATGACGATCGATGAAATCGACCGTGCCGCACGAGCCCTCGCAGTTCAGCTCAAAGAGCGATACGGCGTTGAGTCAGAGTGGCTACCGGATCGCATCGTTTTGATCGGTTCCGGCGTGAGTGGATTCTTGCAATTGGCGTCGGATCATTTGGTGATCGAGGTGCGGCTGGGTCTGGCGTTGAGTTTACTGAAGCGCGCCATCGAGCGCGAAATCACAGACTACCTGCGGACGCACGTTACGTAAGATTGCGGAGTGTGATTCTCGCTACACCTTGGCTCAACTTGTGTCAGGTTCGTCGCTCCACAAATCTGACCGGATTCGGATCCGCCACGACCCGATGCCACGCTTCAGAAAGGTGAGTGCTCCGCTCAACCACGGTACTCCAGTAGCGCTGTCGCATGGCTGGGTCGAAGTGTTTAAAATCGCTCCGGTCGGGAATTTTGGCGTGGGGTAATTTGCTCACAAAGTGCCGGTTTGGTGCGAGTAACACTAAGTGATCGATTCCTCTGGGATCATGCTTCCGACGACGCCACATCTTGTCAAACCACCCCGGTGTAAGGTCGGTCGCAAAGTGGGGATACAGGATTAAACCCGGTCCACAAAAATCGGTTAGGTCGAAGTGGTAATCAATGATACCTCCGTCCCAATAATGCCCGGGTGGTGCCCCATGAATGTTCGATTCTCCTGTGAGCACGGCGGGAATGGAACTACTGGCGTGGATAGCAGGAGCAATAGACGACTCCTCTAATGGCACGAACTCGGTACTGAATCCCGAGATGGGGAGCGGCTCATGCGGTGTCGAGCCGGAGTGGAAGATCACGCGCTGAAAATGTCGCTGCAGAACCGATCGCGACACAGCATTACCCACCGCTGCGCCCGCCATGTGCGATGCCATCCGCAGGGGGCGTTTGGGGTTCACCGAAACCGGTGCTCGTGCGGTCACGATGCGAGTTCGGAGCCTAGTTTCGTCCAGAATGGCTTGCTTTCCCTCGCGACCTAAAAGATCGGACAGCATTGACCGCGTCACTGCACTGATTTCTCGAGCGGTTGGTCTACCCTGATACGTTTGGTGTAAATAGGGATCCAGAAATGCCTCCATCGCGGTCTGCGGATCACTCTGTGCAAGATAGGCATGGCGCCAACAACCGATCGATGATCCTACCGCGGTCAGCGGCGAGCTACGTCGACTTAGCAGGGTGTCGTGCAAAGCAATATCAAGCTGGCTGAGCACCAGCCATTTGGGGCCACCCGATGCACCAAGCAGTAAATCAAAGAGGTCTGCCGTCCAGCCCTGCTCTTGCAGACGCTGGTAGGCAATTCGCCCCGCAAAGATGTCTAATGGAAAGGGTGAAGCTGTCATGATGCTCCTAAAAAATGGCACCTTGTAATGATACCGAGCTTACAGAGAGATGGCGATGTGTGATAATGCCGCACGAAATTGGATCGCTTGACCCCGTGGAGACCCTCACCCAATGACAGCATGGCATACTCTGTTGTTTTACAGCGTCGTGATCGCACTTGGATCATATGTCGGTGGATTGTTGCCGCGGCTGATTACAATGACACACACCCGCACTCAAATGGCGATGAGCACGGTCTCAGGACTTATGCTGGGCGTCGCTTTCTATCACTTGTTGCCACATTCCTTGGGTGAGTTTGGCCCTCAGTATTCTATTGATGATGTGGTCTGGTGGCTGATGATTGGTCTGGTTTCGATGCTGTTGCTGCTGCGCTTGTTCCACTTTCATCAGCATGATTTTTCGGTGGCGGCTGATCACGCGCATTGTGATCACCATGACCACTTACACGCACCACAGCAAACTTCCCAGCACGTGAGTCATTTCAGCTGGGCAGGTATTGCGCTCGGTTTGAGTGTGCACACTATTGTTGATGGCATTGCTCTCGCTGCTGTCGTGTTGGCGGCTCAGACCAGTGCGACGCATGCTGCGTGGGTCGGGTTGGGGGTGTTCATTGCTATTTTTCTGCATAAACCCCTAGATGCGATCTCCATTGCAACGCTGACGCGCGCGGCGGGTCTAAGCCGTCAGAAGCAGCACCTGATTAATATGGGTTTTGCGCTCATGTGTCCGCTCGGTGCCGTCCTGTTCTATCTTGGGTTTACCACGTTTGATGGTTTGAGTTCCGCTTGGTTGGGAGGCACGCTTGCCTTCGCGGCGGGCGCGTTCATTTGCATCGCATTGAGTGATTTAATGCCAGAGGTGCACTTTCACAGTCACGACAAACTGAAGCTGAGTCTGGCGTTTGTGGTGGGTATTGTGATCGCGTATAGCATTACCTTTATTGAACCGGCCGGTCTCCACTAAGCGCCAAGTCGTTACTGTTTGGCGCCCATCTTTACTGCCAGTGTTTGTGTGAGCACAGCATCTTGTGAGGGCGGACTTGTCAACCAGTCCGATGCTTGCTCGCTCACCAAGGTTTGCATCAAGTTAATATGGTCGGCGTCGGAGTTCAGGCAGGGAATGTACTCGTAGCGCTCCCCTCCCGACTCTAGAAAATACTCGCGATTCTCACCACCGATTTCTTCGATCGTTTCCAAACAGTCGCTGGAAAAGCCAGGGCAGATAATCTGCACAGATTTAATCCCTTGTTTGGGAAGTGACTTAAGTGTGTCGTCGGTATAGGGCTGCAACCATGGCTCACGCCCGAATCGACTCTGGAAAGTGGTGAGATAATCTGACGACTCTAATCCGAGTTGTTCAGCGATCAGGCGCGTGGTCTTGTGGCATTCACAGTGGTAAGGATCCCCTTGCTCTAGGTAACGCTGCGGCATTCCGTGGTAGGACAGAACAAGCTTGTCGGCGCGACCGAACTGATGCCAGTGTTGCCGAATCCGCTCTGCGATAGCGCCAATAAATACTGGATGATCGTGGTAGTGGCTGATAAATCGCAGATCAGGCAGCCAGCGGCGAGATGTGAAGTTATGTGCGATGGCGTCGAAAGTAGAGCCGGTGGTCGCGGCACTATATTGCGGGTATAGGGGCAGAACAATCAGTTTTCTGACGCCGCTACTCAGCAGTGATTCGAGCGCTGTATCGATCGAGGGCTGCCCGTAGCGCATCGCGAAAGCGACCACAACCGAGTCGCCGTACTTTGCCCTGAGCGCCTGTTGCAGCGCTTGGGCTTGATCATGAGTGTGGTACATCAAAGGTGAGCCCCGATCTGTCCAAACTTCTTGGTAGGCCTGTGCTGATCGTCGCGGTCTAACTCGCAGAATGATGCCGTTGAGAATCAGCCACCAGAGTGGTCGAGGCACTTCTACTACCCTAGGATCCCACAGAAATTGCTTCAGATAAGGTCGCAGGGCTTTCGCGGTGGCCGCTTCAGGCGTTCCTAGGTTGGTGATGAGCACCCCTACCGTCGGCGTCTGACTGTGATCGTAATCGCTATAGCCCTGATATTTCATGAAGATACTCGGTTCTAGTGAAGGTTAATAGATACGGCGTGCTTGCCATTCAGGTTCAGTTTTCGACTCATCGCTTAAAACAGGCCATCTGACGCGGCAGTGCGGTCACTCGTCGAACGCCCCTGTGACACACAGCGGTAGCGCCTTATTGTAACTCCCGTAGTCGCCGCAAACGAAGCGGGACAAGCACAGTCAATCTAGTTAACAGGAGTATACGATGAAACACATTTTACGTTACGGGGTCCTCGCTTTCTTATCGATCGGCATTGTTGCCACTGCAGCGCATGCGAGTGCTGCCGGCAGATCTGGCGATCAAGTTGAGCGCACTGCGGTCTCTTACGCAGATTTGAATTTAGACTCTGCTGCAGGGCGAGCCACCTTGCAACAGCGAATCGATCGAGCAGCGGCGAGTGTCTGTGGTCCTCAAAGCACGCGTTTAGCCGGCAGTGTTGGCCGTGCTGTGAAAGGCCAAGAGTGCTTCGAGAAGGCGCGTGCTCGCGCCATGTCAGTGATCGATAAACGTCTCGAGGAGTTGTAAGACAGGCATTCAAATCTCCCCGGTATGGATGTCTTACTTTAGCCGCTTTATGCGGCTTTTTTTTTGAGTCGCCGCTCAGATTTTCAGAGGCGGAGATCTAGCCAAATCGACCTAAGCTGTTACAGTACAGATTCAAAAACGACAATACTTACCCACGGATTAGATTGGCTAATCTTGGCCTCGGAGATTCCTATGTCATTGGATTTTGACAGTGCGCGCTTAGAGCATCCTCATTTTACCGAGGATCATTTGGCATGGCGTCAGCAGTTACGCCGTTTCTTTGATACCGAGGTGGTGCCTTATATCGAGGAGTGGGAAGAGTCGGGTCACATTCCGAATACGCTATGGCCCAAGGCCGCGGAGATTGGATTGCTGGGTATGGGGTACCCCGAAGAGTACGGTGGAACTCGAGAGGGTATCGATGTCTGGCATTCATGGATCGTGAACGAAGAAATGGCACGATTGGGTGCGGGCGGTATACCCGCGAGTTTAATGGTCCATAGTATCGGTTTGCCACCGGTCATCAATTTTGCTCAAGACGCGATCAAGCAAGCTGTTGCCACCCCCGTGTTAGCCGGTGAGGCTTGGATTTCACTCGGCATCACCGAGCCCGGCGGTGGTTCAGACGTCGCTAATCTCAAGACGGTAGCGCGCCGAGAGGGCGATCACTATGTGGTGAGCGGTTCAAAGACCTTTATCACTGGAGGCATGCGGGCCAATTGGGTAAGTACCGCGGTGCGCACCGGTGGACCGGGGCCTGGCGGTGTCTCTATGTTACTGATACCAACAGATGCCCCCGGATTCTCGAGAACCGCGTTAGATAAGAAGCAGGGATGGTGGAGTTCAGATACCGCAACCTTGTATTTTGACGAGGTGCGGGTTCCCATAGACCACCTAATAGGTGAGGAAAATCAGGGGTTCAAAGTCATCATGCACAACTTTAATGGTGAGCGCATGGGGATGGCAGCCTCGATGGAGGCCTATGGACGGGTCTGTCTAGAAGATGCCGTCTCTTGGGCGCGTGAACGACATACCTTCGGTCAGCGTCTGGCTGATCACCAGGTGATTCGCCACAAGATTGCGAGCATGAAACAAAAGCTGAATGCCACGCAAGCGTACATTCGCTGTTGTTATGAACAAATTGAAGCAGGGCGACCCAATGCGGCGGATATTGCCTTACTGAAGGTTCAGGCGAGTGAAGTCATGGAGTTTTGTGCTCGCGAAGCTATGCAGATTTTGGGTGGCGCTGGGTATTTGCGCGGTCAGCGAATCGAGCGAATCTACCGCGAGGTCCGAGTCAACGCGATTGGCGGTGGCTCGGAAGAAATCATGCGTGACTTGGCCGCGCGACAGTACCAGTTATAAGGAGATTATTATGGCGACGGCAGCTCAGTGTGAACAGTTTCGGCAAGAAGTTGCGGGTTGGCTGGCCGCGAATAAGCCTGCAGACCCGGGTTTTTTGCTCCCGCAAAGCTTTATGGAAGTGGGTAGTGAGCAGCAGCTCGATTTCCTGCGTGAGTGGCAATACAAATTGTGGTCAGCGGGTTTCTTGGGCATGGCGTGGCCGACGCAGTATGGTGGTCAGGGTGCAGAACCCATTTTCCAATCGATTGCCGACAAAGAGATGGCGCGCGCCGGCGTTCCGATTGCGTTTAACGTAATAGGTTTGGGATGGGCGGGTCCATTGATCAATGATCTTGGTACCGAAGAAGAGAAAGCGCGCTATCTCAAAGGCATTCTGACAGGGGATGATATCTGGTGCCAGGGGTTCTCGGAACCTGATCACGGCTCTGACTTAGGGTCGGCACAATGTCGCGCGGTGCGTGATGGCGATGATTACGTGATCAACGGCAGTAAAATCTGGACTACCATGGGTAACTTTGCCAAGTATATGATTTTACTGGCGCGCACTAACCCAGCAGCCGAGCGGAAGTACGACGGATTATCTTTCTTTCTGGCACCGATGACAGTGGCGGGTATCGATCCCCGGCCGATCCGGAAGTTAACCGGTGAGTATGGATTCACTCAAACCTACTTTAACGATGCCAGAATCCCTGCTTCTTGTCTGATGGGGTCAGAGGGGCAGGGTTGGCAGCTGGCCATGAAAACCCTGCAGTACGAGCGTGGTGCTGAAGCCGGAGCCGCTGGCGGTTTGTCATTTGTGCGGATCGCGCTCGAGGATATGATCGAGTCGCTTACAGATATGACACGCGATGACCAGCCACTGTTGCAGGACCCCGTAGTGCGCGATGAACTCATGCAGCTCATCATCAGTGACCAAAGTATTAGCATTGGCGAGAAGCGCGCTACGATTCAAGCGCTCACCAATGATTTTCCATGGTCACTGCCTTTGTCGACTAAGTATCGATGGACAGAATTTGCTCGGCACATGCGTCAAACAGCGGTGCGATTGCAGGGAGCGGATGGCACGCTCTACGTGAAAGACGCAGACGCGGTGCAGGCAGGGTTTTGGCAGCGAGCCTACTTGCAGAGCTTTTCTGCCACCATCGGCGGCGGTACGAGCCAAGTTCAAGCCAACATTATTGCCGAGCACGTGCTCGGC
>DOVB01000046.1 GCA_003520285.1 Halieaceae bacterium | reverse complement strand
GGGGTTATTGATACGAACCTGAATGCGCTTTATCGCGTGTGTAAAAGCGCCGTGAAGGGTATGACGAAAGCCAAGTGGGGCCGCATCATCAACGTATCTTCCGTTGTAGGGCGTATGGGTAATGCCGGGCAAGCTAACTACGCCGCGAGTAAGGCGGGGGTCGAGGGATTTACGCGTGCATTGGCCAAAGAGCTGGGTTCTCGCAACATTACCGTGAATGCGATCGCGCCAGGGTTTATAGAAACAGATATGACAGAATCGCTTGACCAAGACTTACGCAGTACCTTGGCACAGCAGATTCCTTTGGGTCGTTTAGGGAGTGCGAGCGAGGTTGCCGCGCTAGTCTGTTTCCTAGCGAGCGACAGCGCCGCGTACATTACGGGAGAAACGATTCAGGTTAACGGTGGCATGTATATGGGCTGAGCCCAGAAAAAAATGTTACCCGCAAAGGTAAAACAAGGTAAAATCGCCGTTCAGTCGGCGGTATGACATCAAAGTCGAAACTCAGGAGTGGTGAAATATCATGAGCAGCATTGAAGAACGTGTAAAGAAAATAGTCGCCGAGCAGCTTGGCGTGAAAGAAGACGAAGTTTCTAACGAAGCGTCATTCGTAGAAGACCTCGGCGCTGATTCGCTCGACACAGTCGAATTAGTGATGGCTCTTGAAGAAGAGTTCGAAACAGAAATTCCTGATGAGGAAGCCGAAAAAATAACCACAGTTCAGTTGGCCATTGATTATATCAATACCAACCTCAGCTAAACCAAGCTTGCTGTGAAAAGAAGCCGTAGCTCGTGAGCACGGCTTTTTTTATGCCTGCTCAGGCGATAGACTAGGGCGAGTTAACTGGAGAGATTCAATGAAAGGTCGTCGTGTTGTAATCACGGGGATGGGCATGGTGAGTCCACTTGGCCATACCGTCGAACAGACATGGGCAGCAATTTTGGCAGGCCAAAGCGGCGTTCGCCCAATCGATTTCTTTGATGCCACCCCTTTTTCCACTCGTTTTAGTGCCAGCGTTCAAAACTTGGATGTCGATGCTTACTTGCCGCCAAAAGAATCCCGCAAAATGGATGTGTTTGTGCAATACGGCATGGTGGCTGGTATACAAGCCTTTGAAGACAGCGGTTTTGTAGTGACCGAAGAGAACGCCCCGCGAGTTGGCTGTGCTATCGGATCTGGTATCGGTGGGATCGGGGAGATTGAAAAAAACTCTTTGCTGGTAGCCGAACGTGGCCCGCGCAAAATCAGCCCATTTTTTGTGCCCGGATCTATCATTAATATGATCGGCGGCAACTTGTCTGCGAAGTACAATTTGCAAGGTCCCAATATCGCCATCGTCACTGCATGCACCACTGCGACGCACAGTATCGGCATGGGCGCACGTATGATCAGTATGGGAGATGCCGACGCAATGCTTGTCGGCGGCGCGGAGATGGCGACCACAAAGGTCGGCCTGGGCGGATTCGCGGCCGCCAGAGCTCTCTCAACCCGTAACGAAGAACCTACCCGAGCCTCTCGTCCTTGGGATTCTGATCGTGACGGATTTGTGCTCGGTGATGGTGCCGGCGTGATGATGCTCGAAGAGTACGACAGTGCTGTTGCTCGGGGAGCAAAAATCTATGGTGAGATCGTCGGGTTTGGAATGTCTGGCGATGCCTATCATATGACTTTGCCACCCGACGATGGACGCGGTGCGGCAGCGAGTATGTTCAATGCTCTACGAGACGCTGACCTAATGGCGTCGGAAGTTGGCTACATTAACGCTCATGGCACATCAACGCCGGCCGGCGATGTCGCTGAAACGCACGCTATAAAGACGGTGATGGGCGCTCATGCCAGTCAAGTTGCTGTGAGTTCAACCAAGTCAATGATTGGACATTTGTTAGGTGCGGCAGGGGCGGTTGAAGCCATCTTCTCGGTACTGGCATTGCGGGACCAGGTCGCGCCACCAACGATTAATCTAGATAACCCTGGTGAAGGCTGCGACCTCAACTACGTTCCGCATCAAGCACAAGCCAGAACGCTGCGGTACTCGATGTCTAACTCGTTCGGATTTGGTGGAACCAACGGCACTCTGGTATTCGGCAAGGTCGATTGATGCTGTCTACCCATTGGGTTGTGCTTTACACATCTCAATGCGAACTGCCCCCCCTGGCAGATCGAGCGGATCGTTTCGGAGACGGTCTGTTCGAGACTTTGCTTTGGTCGGGTAGAGAGCTTGTGCTGCTCGACTACCATCGCGATCGGCTGCAACAAGGGGTAGATCGACTCGAACTTGATCTAGCACAGGCAACAATCGATGCCTTTTGGGCGGAAGTGACACATAGATTGCGTGAACTTGTCCCCTTTGAATTAGCAGCGGTACGGGTCAGTTGTCATCGCGTGAGCCAAGCGCCGGGTTACTCTACCGAGCCGCAAGAACCAGCCTATTTGAGTTGCTTGGTCAAGTCGCAAGCACACAGTACGCAGCGTTCAATGAGTCTCTCTGTGAGCAGTATCAGGCTCGCAATACAGCCGGCACTCGCTGGGGTTAAGCATATGAATCGACTTGAACAAGTCCTCGCCTCGAGAGAACTTGCTCAAACAACTGGCGATGATGCCATCATGCTTGATACTGCCGGTCATGCGGTGTGTACAACGCGAGCGAATCTATGGGGTTGGATCGACGGTCAATGGCGTACGCCGTTGCTGCACCGCTGTGGTGTTCGCGGTACTCGTCGACAATGGCTTATGAATGAGCTGTCTGAGGAGTTGGAAGTCGAAGTGGTTGAATGCGATCTGACCTTGGCACAATTACTCGAGGCAGACGAACTCATGATCTCGAATGCCTTACTCGGTTTTGTCTCGGTCTCCGCGGTCGATGGGCAAAATTTCAGTGTAGGAGCGCAAACTCAGCAAGTGGCCGATGCCTATCATCGGTTGGTGAGCGGCTCCTAATGCGGCTAGTCTATCGACTATGTGGTGTTGTCTTGGTGGCGATTATTGTGACCGTAGCCGCATTCCTGTATTGGTGGAATCGACCCATTCCTCTGGCCGAGGATTATCGGTTTGTGGTTGTTGAGGGTGCCACCTTGTCGAGTATCTCCCGAGAGCTCGCGGGCTTGGGTTTGATTGAGTACCCAGTGCTGCTGGCTCGTGCTGGTCGTGTATTGCAGGTCGATCGAGGGATTCATGCGGGGCACTACCTGATTGAGCCCGGTATCTCCCCCAAAGGTTTAATGCAGCTGCTGGCGTCCGGAGACACCTTGCTCTCGAAATTAACTATTCCCGAGGGTCTTACAGCACGGCAGATCATGGATTTGATTCAATCTCAGGCTGAGCTGGAGCAGTCGCTCACGGGGATTGATGATCCTCGGATACTCTCGAGATTTCAATCAGTGGGCGGGGTTGAAGGTTGGTTGTTTCCTGACACCTATCGTTTTACCGCAAATACGTCAGATAAAGATATTATCGCGATTGCTCACAACCGGATGCAGAAAGAACTTGACCGAGCTTGGCAGCGCCGATCAGAAAATACCCAGTTAGAAACGCCTTACGAAGCTCTCATCATGGCATCTATTATCGAAAAAGAAACCAGCCATGCAGGAGAGCGTGGCGAAATTTCAGGTGTTTTTCACCGTCGGTTGGCGCAATCTATGCGACTTCAAACGGATCCGACCGTGATTTATGGTATTGGCGAGGCCTTCGACGGCGACATCACAAGGGCTCATTTAAGAGACAAAGGGAATATCTATAACACTTATCAGTATGGGGGTTTGCCGCCCACGCCAATCGCATCGCCAGGACGGGCATCGCTTGAAGCTGCGGTGATGCCAAAAGAGGGAACCTCACTTTATTTCGTGGCTGATGGTCGCGGTGGTCATGTCTTTTCAGATACCCTGGCGCAGCATCAGCAAGCCGTGCGAGCTTATTTACAGAAGCTTCGCAACAATTAAGGATCAGAACAATGAAGTCAGGCTATTTCATCACCTTCGAGGGTGGCGAGGGCACCGGGAAAACAACCCAGATTGAGCGGGTCAGAGCGCAACTCGAAAATCTGGGTATCGAGGTGGTCGTCACTCGTGAGCCGGGTGGGACGCCACTGGCAGAGCAAATTCGCGGGTGCCTGCTCAATAATTCAGATGAGCCCATGGCGGCAACTACCGAGTTGTTGCTCATGTTTGCGGCCCGTGCACAGCACTTGGAGCAAGTTATATTGCCCAATCTCGCCCGTGGCTGCTGGGTCTTGTGTGACCGTTTTACGGATGCCACATACGCCTACCAGCATGGCGGAAGAGGTATTAGTAAAAGTGCGATAGGGCAGTTAGAAGTCCTTGTGCAAGGCGATTTCAGGCCAGATTTAACTTTGCTGTTTGATATGCCAATAGAGGTGTCACTCGAGCGCATGTCGGCACGAGGTGGTTTGGATCGATTTGAGCAAGAAGGTGTCGAGTTTATGCAGCGTGTTAGAGACTTGTATCTGCTGCTCGCCAGGGAAGGTCAAGGAAGATTTCGGGTTATTAATGCCGATCAACCTCTTGATACTATTACAGATGTTATTCTGGAAATCTTAGAGCCTCTGACGCGGGGGCGCCC
>DOVB01000015.1 GCA_003520285.1 Halieaceae bacterium | reverse complement strand
CATTGACTTCAAAAATCGGTAACTTGGGAGGCCAATGCATCCAATAGGTACTGGCACCAAAAGCACCAATACAGATCATCAGACAGACAATACCAAACCGTAGCGCCGTCAGTTTGATCGAGCTTCGCTCGGGCGAATCGGTGTGACTTTCAGCTTTGGCGAGGCGATAGGGGTTGGGGCCAGCCCAAGACGAATCACTCTTAGCGTCTCGCCACTCCAATTGATCTCGTTTCAATCGGGGAGACGTTGACGCTTGAGTGGTCGCAACGTCTGCAGTAGTGGAAGCAATGGTTGGGGGTGCGGCAGATGGCCGCAGTTGAATATCGGCACCAATTCCCCGCAGCTGAACATAAAGGCGTGATGCGAGGGCTTTGTCGACGGATTTCTTGAGGGTGACTGGTCGCGATCCAAAGAGCAGATTTGACTTCTCGGGCGGCAGCTTCAGTAAACGAGCCAGGGCCGCCTCGACCACTTGTTGGTCAAATCCGTCAACAATTTGACCCAGGAAAACAATGTCGAAGCGCGGCTCGCTCATAGTTGTGGGCGTTTACTGAATACCGCGCATACCCTTTCTGAGCAGCGGGCTAATGACCAACAGCACTAGTCCGGCAGATAAACCAATCATGAGCAAAAACTCAAACAGATCGGTATACGACGCGAGAGCAGCATCAATATTGAGCACCTCACCTTCATGCGTATCGATAGCCGCGAGTTTCGACAGCTGCACCGCCACAAATTCAGAATAGGCAGTGGCTAAGAACCACGCTCCCATCATGACTCCGACGACGCGGTGAACGGCCAACTTGGTCACTGCAGAGAGGCCAACGGGCGAGAGACAGAGTTCACCGGTGGTATGTAGCAAGTAAGCTAGAACCATCCAAATTGCAGCAACGCGGCCGGTTTCATCTGGCATAGAAGCACCGATCACAAGAGCGCCAAAGCCGAGTCCTGCTTGCATAATCCCCAGCGCGAATTTCACTGGGGTGCTGGGCTCTAGGCCTCTTCGGGCCAAGAAGACCCAGGCGAAGGCAAACACTGGCGCGAATAAGAAAATGAAAAATGCGTTCATTGCACCGAACTGTGATGCGGTTAGTTCGACACCCAAGAGTTCGCGATCCATAACTCGGTCTGCGTACAGGGTCATTGATGCCGCGCTCTGCTCGAACAGGGCCCAGAACACGACGCTGAACAGAGTAAGGACAATCAGCACGATCATTCTGGAGCGCTCGTCACTATCGCATTGGGTGACGATGAACCAGATGAGACCCGCAAGTACCGCGAGTGACAGACTGTTGAGTAGGATGCCGACGGCGCCGTGGAATTGGAGCATTTGCCACACGACAGCGACGCCAACCAGGGCGGCAGCGTAGATCATTCGCTCGCGCGATAACCCAGCGAACACGATTTCTTTGAGTTGCTCGTTGCTGGGTGGCTCGGCCAAGCCGCGCAGATACTTTTGACCGCGTATAAACGTGACGAGGCCCAGCAGCATCCCGATGCCTGCAGCGCCAAAGCCGTAGCGCCATCCATAGGTTTCGCCGAGATAACCGCACAGCAAGGTCGCAGTAAATGAGCCCAAATTGATGCCCATGTAAAAAATGGTGAAGCCCGCATCACGTCTCGGGTCGTCTTTCGAATACAGCTGCCCGACGATGGTAGAGATATTGGGTTTTAAGAAGCCGACACCGATCACGATCAGCGCGAGCGAGGCGTAAAACACTTGCAGCGCCTGCGTATCTTGCACGACTTGGCCTGCAACAAGCCGCGCTTGTTCGCCTTCAAAAGCCATACCTAGGTGGCCTAAGACCAATAGGATTCCGCCAAAAATAACCGCTTTACGCATGCCCAGATAGCGGTCTGCGAGCAGTCCACCGATCACCGGCATGGCATAGACGAGCGCCGCATATCCACCCAGCACTTCAAGCCCAGCGCCATCCGAAAATAAGTGATATTTGGTGAGGTATAGCAGCAGTAAATACTTCATTCCATAAAACGAGAATCGCTCCCACAGTTCAGTCGCAAAACAGACGAACAGGCCTTTGGGGTGACCGATAAAGGCTGTATCTTCGTCCGGGCTTGCGATGGCTGTGGTCATAGTTCGGTCTCTCGTATCAGGTGCTGGCGGGAAAGAATTTTAGGCAATATAGCATGCGAGTGAGCTATGTCGAACGATAGTGCGCCCAAAGAGCCTCACCAAAGTGTTGCGGGTCGGTGATTCGTTTGAGTTGTTCAAACAGACGAGCCGCCGGCGCATGATAATGCTTTAAATAGACCAGCCACTGTTTCACAGGGCTCGGCGTATACTTAGCGTCGTAGTGTAGGCCTTGTTGTTCGAAGAAAAGGCAGAGGCGCAAGGCGATCTCAGACCAATTCAAGGGGGTTTCGGGCAGGCCTTGGCACCTTTGATGGATGAGTCGCGCGAGTTCGGGGCGCATCAGTGCGCCTCGTGCGATCATCAGCCGCTGGCAGCCCGAGGCTTCTGAACACGCGAGCGCATCTTCAGTGCTCCAGATTTCGCCATTGGCAATAATCGGAATAGAGGTTTGGTGTCGCGCTTGCGCAATTTTGTGCCAGTGAGCAGGTGGACGATAGCCCTGTGCTTTGGTTCTCGCGTGAATCGTAATTTCTGTTGGCTGCGCTTGATCGAGCTGCTCGATCAGTTCCAGCAGCCCCTCGTCATGATCATAACCGAGTCGTATTTTGGCAGTGACCGGGATGTGGCCGGGTACCGCATCTCTGGCAGCGCGCACAATGTCTTTCACCAGCTGAGGTGTTCGCAGTAAGCTTGCGCCGCCGCGTGATCGATTGACCGTTTTTGCAGGACAACCAAAGTTAAGATCAATGCCCAATGCACCGAGTTCGGCTGCTCTCTTCGCATTGAGCGCGACAATATGCGGATCACTACCCAAAATTTGAACGTACACGGGTGTTTCAGACGGCGTGGTACCGCCTTGTTTGAGTTCTGGGCAGATCGCGAAGAAAACGCGTTCGGGCAGCAACCTGTCGGTCACTCTCAAAAATTCGGTGACGCAGCGCTCATAGTCGTTATCGCGAGTCAGCATCGCACGCATGGTGTGATCGATCACCCCTTCCATTGGGGCGAGCATGAGCGAAATAGTCACAATGAAGCACCCAATACACGAAAGATCGCCATGGTACATGAGACCTTGGTGTTAACCAATGAAGTCGATAGCGCTGCGGCGATAACCCATGCTGCGGTAATCGTGCACGACTTGAATGGTGTCAGTCATGGCTAGCTTGACTAAAATTTTGTAAACTAGCGTCTTTTGGCTAGGACAGCGCCTCGATGAATCCAAATTATCTTGATTTTGAGCAGCCCATTGCCGATCTTGAAGCGAAAATCGAAGAGCTTCAGCTGGTGGGGGCTGGAGATGGCATCGATATCGCCGAGGAAATCAACACGCTGCGCACCAAGAGCGCGAAGCTCACCGAAAAAATTTACGCCAATCTGAGCGCTTGGGATATCGTCAAAGTAGCGCGACATCCTCAAAGACCCTATACCCTCGATTACATTCCACGCATCTTTACTGAGTTCGATGAGCTTCACGGTGATCGGCATTTTGGTGACGATCGAGCCATTATCGGTGGTATCGCAAGGCTCGATGGCCAGTCGGTCATGGTGATTGGTCAAGAGAAGGGCCGCTCGGTGAAAGACAAGGTTGAGCGTAACTTTGGTATGCCAAAACCTGAAGGGTATCGCAAAGCGCTGCGATTGATGGAACTGGCAGAGCGCTTCAAGATGCCGGTCATCACGCTGATCGATACGCCCGGTGCCTATCCAGGTATCGATTCAGAGGAGCGCGGAATTAGCGAGGCTATTGCTCAGAATTTAGCGGTCATGTCTCGTTTGAATACCCCAATCATTTGTGTCGTGATTGGTGAGGG
>DOVB01000211.1 GCA_003520285.1 Halieaceae bacterium | reverse complement strand
GACAAGACGCTCACCGAGGCTGACGCTAGCCGCATCACTATTGAACGCACCCGCGATCCCGCACATGGCGATTTCGCCACCAACATCGCGCTAGCCCTCGCTAAACAAGCCGGTGTGAATCCCCGCCAGCTTGCCACAGCCATTATTGCTGCGATTCCTGAAGATCGCGATATCGATGCCATCGAGATTGCCGGCCCGGGCTTCATCAACTTCTTTTTATCAAGGCAATCGCTGTCGATCACACTGCACACTATTCTCAGCGCCGGTGAGTCCTTTGGGCATCACAACACGGGCAGGGGTGAATCAGTCCAGGTCGAATTCGTGTCCGCCAATCCAACCGGGCCTCTGCACGTTGGCCACGGCCGCGGAGCCGCGGTCGGCGACAGTTTATGCCGACTCCTCAGCGCAGGCGGCTATAACGTACAGCGTGAATTTTATTACAACGACGCCGGGGCGCAGATTGATCATCTCGCGCGATCAGTGCAAGCGAGATGCCTCGGCTTAACACCCGATGATCCGAGCTGGCCTGAAGATGGCTATCGTGGCGACTATATTCGAGATGTCGCAGAAAGCTTCATGAATAAGGCGATGATAGCAGCCGAAGATCGGCAGGTAGTCGCTAATGGTGATGTTAACGACATTGGCGCTATCAGAGAATTCGCGGTGGCTTACCTGCGACGCGAGCAAGACCACGACCTCGCGGCTTTTAGAGTCCGCTTTGATCATTACTTCTTGGAGTCCTCACTGTATCAATCCGGTGCAGTCGAGTCGGTTGTCGATCAGCTGATTGCCAGTGGTCACACCTATGAAGAGGCCGACGCCTTGTGGCTGCGAACTGAGACCTTTGGAGACGACAAGAATCGCGTGATGAGAAAAAGTGAGGGGGGCTATACTTACTTTGTCCCCGACGTCGCCTATCACCTCAACAAATGGCAGCGCGGATTCAGCACGGTAATCAATGAGCAGGGCGCAGATCATCACTCGACCATTACCCGAGTGAGAGCGGGTTTACAGGCTCTCACTGTGGGAATACCAGAGGGCTGGCCAGAGTATGTCTTGCACCAAATGGTTTTGGTGATGCGTAACGGTGAAGAGGTCAAACTCTCCAAACGTGCCGGCAGCTATGTGACTCTGCGTGACTTGGTAGAAGAAGTTGGCTGCGATGCGACTCGCTATTTTCTGGTTGCCAGAGCAACGACTTCTCAGCTGACCTTTGATATTGACCTGGCGCTATCGCGCACCAATGAGAACCCGGTGTACTACATTCAATACGCTCACGCTCGGATTTGTGCGATGCTGCGAAAGCTCGAGCACGGCTATACCACCGAGGAACTGCTCGCGCCCGAGATCTTGGCAGCGCTCGATCAACCGCAGGAATATGCTCTCTTAAAAGAACTGGATAAATTCCCCGCGCTCATGCAGCAGGCCTGCACTCAGCGATCGCCTCATCTGATCGCGAATTACTTAAAAGAGTTAGCGGCAACCTTTCACACTTTTTATAACGCGCACCGGGTTCTGGTCGATGATGAAGTGGTTATGAAAGCCCGTGTTGCCCTGTGCCTCGGCACCCGACAAGTCATCAGAAATGGGCTTGATATCCTTGGAGTCAGTGCCCCGGAGTCCATGTAAATGTCAGTAAAGCCACAGGCAAGGCGTCGACAGAATACAACCGAGACCAAACAGAAACCGCGCGCACTTGGCTTTGTACTGGGCCTCATTTGCGGCATTGCTTTGACGCTGCTGGTCAACTCTTTAAATTTGCTCACCGCCGTGAGCAATAAAGCTCAGAGCCTCTCAACCGGACTACTGCCGCAGTCAGACCCGTCACCCACCTATGAGTTCTACACCACGCTCCCGAACCAGCGAGTCGGTGATCTACCCGTTCCCACGATGCCATCCTCAAGACCTTCGACTACCATTGACACGGACTATTTTATCGTCCAAGCAGGCTCGTTTAAGAACGCTGCCGATGCTGAAAAGCGACGTGCGGAGCTGATTCTATTGGGGCTTGATCCCACCATCGATCAGGTCTCTAATCAAGCCGGAGATTGGCACAGGGTCTACTTAGGGCCCTTAACACAACGCGACGAGGTCGACCGAGTCAAAGCGCTCACAGCCAGCCAGAACATCGATACTCTTATCTTAAGTCGTCGAGCTGGCGAACGCTTGAACTAACCGCTAATGCCCACATTGCTTTAACGAGGTGCGAAATGGAACAATTCAGAGGCACGACCATAGTCTGCGTGCGGCGTGATAATCAGGTTGTTATTGCCGGAGATGGCCAAGTATCAATGGGCAACACGGTCATGAAAGGCAATGCCCGCAAAGTCCGACGACTCTACAAGGACCAAGTCATCGCGGGCTTTGCTGGTGGTACTGCCGATGCATTCACACTGTTCGAGCTATTCGAAACGCAACTCGACAAATATCACGGTCAACTCACTAGAGCCGCGGTAGAGCTCGCCAAAGCATGGCGAACCGAGCGCAGTCTCCGCCAGCTGGAAGCACTCTTGGCCGTGGCCGACAAAGAGACCTCGCTAGTCATTAGCGGCAATGGTGATGTGATAGAGCCCGAGAATAACCTTATCGCTATTGGGTCGGGCGGGCCTTTCGCACAATCTGCCGCCAGAGCCCTACTCGACTACACTCAATTGAGCGCCACCGAGATAGCACAAAATGCACTTACCATCGCCGGCGATATCTGCATTTACACCAACCACAATCATACCGTCGAAGTCATCGACTACTAGGTCAACACTATGTCTAACATGACCCCCAGAGAAATCGTCCAT
>DOVB01000243.1 GCA_003520285.1 Halieaceae bacterium | reverse complement strand
GTGTAACCATACTCTGGATGACCCGGCGTTTTACTGTGCAATTGCCGGAACTGCTTTAACTCATCGATGGGCAAATCGTAGCCACTGAGATGCAACAGTGAATAGATCAACATAGACCCATGACCGTTCGATAACACGAAGCGATCTCGGTTTGGCCAGCTCGGATCGGTCGGATTGTGATTCAGGAAATCATTCCATAAAACTTCGGCGATATCCGCCATACCCATGGGTGCACCAGGGTGTCCGGAATTGGCTTGTTGCACGGCATCCATCGATAGCGCACGTATCGCATTCGCGAGTTCTGTTCGGGAAACCATGGCGTTCTCCAAAGGCATCAGGGGTAGCGGAACTATAAGGCGCGTATTCTCGCTTATCGCGTCCGTGAGGGCAAATAATCTCGCCTTCCAGTGAGTGCCGAAAACATGCCCCGGAAATCTATATCAAAAAATTTTGATATAGATTTATTCTTGCTGTATGCTCCGCGCATGTCGACACTTCTCTCTTTAACGACGCCGGTGACCGCCGACGACAGCGCATCAGCAGCAGCCCTCTGCAAAGCGGCTGCCGATAGCTCTCGTATCCAGGTATTGGCTCTGCTCCACGAAAACTCGTTCAGCGTAGGCGAGCTAGTCGATATTTTGGATATCCGCCAGTCCGCTTTGAGCCACCACTTAAAAATACTGCTGCAAGCGCAGCTGGTCTCGACTCGCCGTGAGGGCAACTCGATTTTTTATCGGCAACACACGGTGACGGGGAGCGCGCCCCTCGACGCACTCCGTAAGGCGATCTTAACCGAAGCGTCTGTTGTGACACTCCCAGTGAAGACCACAGATCGATTGACTGCGATCTATGGCGCTCGAGCCAGTGCCTCAGTCGCATTTTTCAAAGCCAATGCTGACAAATTCAGAAACGAACAGGATCTGATCGCCGACCATTACCATTATGGCGACGCTGTTGCTCAGCTACTCGATAACACCGCTTTTAGTGAGAACACGTCTGCCCTTGAAATCGGGCCTGGTGATGGCGCGTTCTTGCCCGAGCTAAGCCGACGATTCACCAAGGTCTACGCGCTCGACAACAGTGCAGAGATGCTTGCAAAAGCTCAGCGCTACTGCCGTGAACTTGGCTTCGACAACACAACTTATGTCAGCGGGGATACCACCACAGACGCACTCGCGGCAGAGAGTTTTCAATGCATTGTGACCAATATGGTACTTCACCATGTGGCAGCTCCCGCGCAAATTTTCAGAGACATACGCCGCCTTCTGGCACCGCGAGGCATAGTCACGATCACCGAACTGTGCCGACATGAACAAACTTGGGCTCACACGGCTTGCGGTGACCTATGGCTTGGCTTTGAGCCGGATGAGCTGAGTTCGTGGGCGCAGGCCGCTGGGCTTGCAGAACTCACTCAAACCATCTTAGCGCAGCGCAACGGATTTCAACTTCAAATAAGACAGTTTCAGCGTCTTTAACACAGGAATAACTATGAGCGAGTACTCAATCTTTACCTCGGAATCAGTTTCTGAGGGTCATCCCGACAAAGTGGCCGATCAAATATCAGACGCCATTCTGGATGCCATGTTGAAAGATGACCCCAACTCTCGAGTGGCAGTCGAAACCCTCGTCAAAACAGGGATGGTGATTGTTGCCGGCGAAGTCAGGACCGACACCTATGTTGACTTAGAAAATATCGTGCGCGGAGTGGTATTGGATATTGGCTATAACAGCTCTAAAGTCGGGTTTGATGGCGCCTCATGTGCGGTACTTAACGCGATCGGTAAACAGTCAGGTGATATTGCCGTCGGTGTCGACGAAACCGACTCTAAAGAACAGGGTGCCGGTGATCAAGGGCTCATGTTCGGCTATGCGACCGATGAGACAGCGACGCTCATGCCAGCGCCTATCTTCTTCGCACACCGACTGGTAGAACGCCAAGCCGAGCTCCGCAAAAGCGGTCAGCTGGAATGGCTGAGGCCAGATGCGAAAAGTCAGGTGACACTGCGCTACGAAGCGGGTCGCCCAGTTGCGGTCGATGCTGTGGTGCTGTCAACGCAGCACGATGAAGACATCAGCCAGACAGAACTGCAAGCTCTGGTGCTTGAACACATTATTCGGCCAGTGCTGCCGGCAGAGTGGCTCCATAGCGATACTCGGTATCATATCAACCCAACCGGTCGATTTATTATCGGTGGCCCGGTCGGAGATTGCGGATTAACCGGCAGGAAAATTATTGTCGATACGTACGGCGGCATGGCCCGACACGGCGGCGGGGCGTTCTCTGGTAAAGATCCCTCTAAGGTGGATCGATCGGCCGCCTATGCGGGTCGTTACGTGGCAAAGAATATCGTTGCGGCGGGTCTTGCAAAACGCTGTGAAATACAGGTGAGCTACGCTATCGGCGTCTCTGAACCCACTTCGATCTCGATCAACACCTTCGGCACCGGCACTGTGCCAGACAGTACGATCGTGCAGCTGATCAGAGAACATTTTGATTTGAGGGCCGGCGGCCTCGTAGCCATGCTAGACCTGAAGCGGCCGATTTATCGGAAAACCGCCAGCTATGGCCATTTTGGCCGCGAAGAACCGGAATTCACCTGGGAAAAAACCGACAAAGTTGATCTTTTAAGACAAGCGCTATAAACCCATTTTTAGATTAAAGGTAGAGGAACAGACTATGAGCACAGTAACCCAATTACGACCGTTCGATGACTACAAAGTAGCAGATCTTTCACTCGCCGACTGGGGCCGCCGAGAACTCCGCATCGCTGAAGGTGAAATGCCTGCGCTGATGGCCATGCGCGCCAAGTACAAAGCCGCTCAACCCCTTGCTGGTGCACGTATCCTCGGCTGCATCCACATGACCATTCAAACCGGCGTCCTAATCGAGACCCTGATAGAACTGGGCGCAGAAGTGCGCTGGTCGTCGTGCAATATTTTCTCGACGCAAGATCACGCCGCAGCTGCGATCGCGGCCGCGGGTATTCCTGTTTACGCTTGGAAAGGCGAAACCGAAGAGGAGTATGAGTGGTGCATCGAACAGACGATCCTGAAAGACGGTAAACCATGGAATGCCAACATGATCCTCGACGACGGTGGCGACTTGACTGGTATTCTGCATGAGCGCTATCCACAAGTGCTCGAAAACGTCCACGGCATCACCGAAGAGACGACGACGGGCGTTCATCGATTGCTCGAGATGGTAAAAGCCGGTCAACTTAAAGTACCCGCGATTAACGTTAACGATGCGGTCACGAAAGCTAAAAATGACAACAAGTACGGCTGCCGCCACAGTCTGAGCGATGCTGTTAAGCGCGCGACGGATCACCTGCTGTCTGGCAAGAAAGCCTTGGTTATTGGCTACGGCGATGTCGGTAAAGGCTCAGCTCAATCGCTGCGTCAAGAAGGCATGATTGTGAAAGTCACTGAAGTTGATCCCATCTGCGCCATGCAGGCCTGCATGGATGGCTATGAAGTCGTGAGTCCATTTATTGACGGTATTAATGATGAGACCGATCAGTGTATCGATCACACTATCATGAGCAATGTGGATCTCTTGGTCACCGCCACCGGTAACTACAATGTATGTAATGCCGCCATGCTCAGAGCCCTCAAGAGTGGTGCAGTTGTCTGTAATATTGGGCACTTTGATAACGAAATCGATACTGCCTATATGCGCAAGAACTGGGAGTGGGAAGAGGTCAAACCACAGGTGCACACGGTATACCGAGACCGAGCCAAGAATGACCACCTGCTGCTGCTATCTGAAGGCCGCTTAGTGAACCTTGGCAATGCCACCGGTCACCCCTCGCGCATCATGGACGGCTCTTTTGCTAACCAAGTACTGGCACAAATTTATTTGTATGAGCGCAAGTTCGCCAACCTTGAGCCCGAGTTGCGTCAGCACGCCATCACCGTTGAAGTGCTACCCAAGCACCTTGATGAGGAAGTGGCAGAGCACATGGTCTCTGGATTCGGCGGTGTGATTACTCGGCTTACTAAAGTGCAGGCCGACTACATCCACGTTGATGTCGCGGGCCCCTTCAAATCGGAGTCTTACAAGTACTAATGGCGACGCAACAACTCAGCTATGAATTTTTCCCGCCCAAGACCGATGCTGGGCGGGAAAAATTATTATCCCTTGTCATTCCGACTCTGATCACCACAAACCCCGCCTATGTGTCTGTCACCTATGGCGCGGGTGGATCCACCCGAGACAACACCATTGGCACGGTCTCCGCAATTCACGAATTGGGCATCGAGGTCGCGCCGCATCTGAGCTTTGGCACTGATTCCGAAGATCGAATGGGCGAACTACTACGTCACTATCAAACTATGGGCATCAAACGTTTGGTGGCTTTGCGAGGTGATTTACCCTCCGGATCTGGCGGCAGTCAACAGCTAGTGTATGCCAGCGAGCTGGTTAAGTTTATCAGGGCGCAAACCGGTGATCAGTTCACCATAGAAGTGGCGGCGTATCCCGAAATTCATCCAGAGGCGAAGTCCTATTCGGCAGATATCGAGAACTTAAAACGAAAATTTGATGCCGGAGCTGACGCCGCCATCACGCAGTATTTTTTCAGTGTCGATGCCTACACCTCGTTTGTCGACAGCTGCAGACAGATGGGTATTACCAAGCCGATTTACCCAGGTATCATGCCGATCACAAACTACGACAATCTAGCTCGATTTTCGCGCAACTGCGGTGCAGATATTCCCCGCTGGCTCGATAAAAAGCTGGCTAACTTTGGTAGTGACAACGCTGCTCTAACTCTTTTTGGTCAAACATTTATCACCGATTTATGTCAGAAACTACTCGCATCTGGTGCGCCGGGGATACACTTCTATACAATGAACCAAATAGAGCCGATCATGTCGATCGTGTCAGAACTCAAGCGTGCGGGATATTTTGCGAGTCAATAGAATCTTCACCCCTCAAACTCTCCTACCACAAACCAATATTGTCTTGGAGGCTAATGCAAGTCAGCACTTACTGCGCGTGCTGAGGCTAAAAATCGGGGCAATGGTC
>DOVB01000281.1 GCA_003520285.1 Halieaceae bacterium | reverse complement strand
TAGTGGGCAAAAAAATAGCCTCCACCGGTGCTCAAGTTCAGAACATGAGGTGTCTCTGGAATAAGATCTGTCCAAAAAGCAGGGGTGGGATCTGAGAGCGTGGTGCGCACAACACGGGTGTTAGGCGCGTTTAAGTTAGTCTCAAAAAATAGTGCAGTGCCCTCTGAATGTACCAGTGATGTGTCCGATTCTGCCCGATCAAGAACAGTGATCAGCGTGTTGTCTGCAGACTTAAGGTCAATCAGATAAAGCTCATTACCCGAGGTCGTATTGGCCGCATAAATCGCTAAGTAGCGCTCATCTTCGCTGACCTGCCCTGATACGTAGCGGTATTTCTGCTCTGGCGCATTGCCAAACACGACTTCATCGTCGAGCGCCGGGGTGCCGATTTCGTGATAGTACAGTTTGTGGTGGTCGGTTTTTGCCGACAATTCGCTGCCATCGGGTTTGTCGTAACGAGAGTAGTAAAGACCTTGATTGCCGAGCCAGCTGATACCACTAAATTTTACATTTTCGATGACTTCATCGACTGGTTGGAGTGTCGCAGTATCGATGATGACAATGCTTCGCCAATCGCTACCACCCTCTGACAACTGATACGCGGCAAGCGAGCCGTCTTGGGAAAAACTCAGAGAAGACATCGAAACAGTACCGTCAGCACTGAACGTATTGGGATCCAAGAAGACGGTTTCTTGGGTTTCACCCTGTTTGATACGATACACCACCGACTGATTTTGCAGCCCGTCGTTGCGATAGAAATAGGTGTGCTCGCCCTCTTCAAACGGAGCACTTTCGCGTTCGTAATCTAATAATCTCGTTAATCGATCCCGCAGTCGGTCCCGGTGTGGCAGCTGCTCGAGATAATCATAGGTGACATTGTTTTGAGCCTTCACCCAGGCCTCTGTTGCGGCACTTCTATCGTCTTCAAGCCAGCGATAGGGGTCCTCAATAAGGGTGCCAAAATAGGTGTCGATTACCGGGTCTTGCTGAGTTTCAGGGTAGGGCTTTAGCGTCGCCTCGGAGACCTGATTCTGATTGGTGTCGGTGCTACATGCGCTGAGTGCGAGCAGCGTGCCTGCGAACATAATGGTCAGACGATTCGAGCGAAAGAGGGTCACGATTTAGTCCTGTTGATAAATTATGGTGACTGGAAAAATAGGGGCTTTGACTCGGTTTGGGTTTAAACCAGTGACAGTTTCCGCTTGTTGCGCCAGTTGGGTCAGGCGTTGCGAGGGATCCGGATGGGTGCTCAGAAAAGCCGGTGGACGCCGCTCGCTCAGTACCCCCATTTTCTGCCAGAGAGTCACTGCTGCTTTGGGGTCAAATCCGGTTAGGGTGGCGAGCTCTAGTCCGATCACATCCGCTTCGGATTCCGCAATGCGGCTATTGGGTAATTCTAATGCCAGTGTGGCGGCGAGCTCTGCGCCACTCGAGACTGCTTGGCTATTGCCACTTGAGGCCGTGATGGCAGTGAGACCAATTTGTGCAGCTAGCGCACGGGATATTTTTTCCGCTGAATGATGCGCCAGCGCATGAGCGATCTCATGTCCCATGATTTGAGCAAACTCATCGTCGGTCAGTTCGAGTTGTGCGAATAAACCAGTGTAAACAGCCATTCGACCGCCGGCCATACACCAGGCATTCACTGTGTCATCGTCGGCGATCAGCGCAACGCTCCAGTCCCAGGATCTGCTTTCGGGAAACTGCTCCTGCGCCACAGTAATCAGTCGTCCAGTGATTCTTTGCACGCGGTCGGCAAGACGCTGGTCGTCTGATAAGGTCTTGTTTTCTCGGAGCGATTCGATGGTTTGTTGGTACGCTTTTTGAGATTGCACGATGGCCGCTTCGGGTGAAATGATCATGAACTGAGATCGACCCGTTGGACTGGTGGTGCATGCCGTGAGTACCAAGCAGAGTAACCACAGAAGCGGTCTTGGTAGAGCACTAATAGCGTTAGAGTTCATGATTTGCCTAACCTGGTTCTGATTCTGCTCCTGCGGTGACTCGCAGCAGACCCTTAAAAATTCGACTGGGCGAGCTCTCGCCAGTAATCACCTTGAAAACGTCTTCAACAATCGGCATTTGGATGTTGTTCTGAGCAGCCAGTTCGAGCACTACCGGCGCGCTTTTCAAGCCCTCGGCAACCATGAACATACCGTCTGTAATTTGGTCTACGGTTCGTCCTTGGGCCAGCTCCATACCGACGCGACGGTTTCTGCTCTGATCGCTGGTACAGGTGGCGATCATATCACCCATGCCTGCCAACCCCGCGAAGGTTTCGGCGTGACCTCCTAGTGCAACGCCAAGGCGACTGATTTCGGATAAACCTCGAGTAATCAAGGCCGAGCGGGTATTGTCGCCCGCGCCCAGACCATCGCCCATGCCTACTGCAATAGCGATGACATTCTTTAGAACGCCCCCTAACTCGCAGCCAATCACGTCGGGATTGGTGTAGCACCGAAACAGACCACTGCTAAAGACTTTTTGGAGCGCCTGCATAATGATCGGATCCTTCATTGCGATGACACTCGCAGCGGCTTGCCCCGCCATAATCTCGCGCGCCAAGTTCGGGCCTGTTAAAACCCCAGCAGGGTGTCCCGGGAGGAGCTCATGGATCAGTTCCGTCATGCGTAGGTTCGATCCCATCTCTAGTCCTTTAGTGAGACTGATGACGGGAACCCAGGGTCGGATGCTGCTGGTAATTCGTGTTAAGACACTCCGAAAATGCTGTGATGGCACGGCCATAACCACCACGTCGGCATATTTGACCACGTCTTCAATATCGTCGCTCGCTCTGAGTTTGGGCGACAAAACGGCGCCTGGCAGATAGGTCTGGTTGGTATGCTGGGTGTTAATTTCCTGAACGGTATCGGGATTACGCGCCCACAGGTGAGCATGGGTGTTGCGAGAAATCAGGTGAGCAACTGTGGTTCCCCAAGAACCCCCTCCTAAAATAGCGACGTTCAAATCCATGCATTGCCCTTTATTATTGCAGTGTTTTAGCGAGCGCCATTGCTCTGATGGTGTCGAGTCGCTTAAGGATATCACGGAATTCTATTGCGAGCTGACGCCGTTCATCATGCGTCTGCGGGCCAGAGAATTCATGTAAGCCGCGATGCTGCAGAAGCTGATAGCAATTTTGGAACAGCAGTTTAGCGATGGATGACTCGCTACTAATACGTCGCTGCAGGTACGCTTGCTTGCCCAACTTAAGCGCCTGGTCAGTCACGGATTGGATTTCTAACTCAGTATTGGTCGGCTGGCAGGTGACATCGGTCACAATGGAATAAGCTTCCGCGAATGAGAGCAGAGTGCGATGCGCAACCAATGGGGTGATCGATCTCAGGATGGCTTCCCCGTTGATGTTTTCGCGATTGAGCTGCTCCAATGCATCTGGGAAGTGTTGATTTAATTCTGTCTCAACGTCCTTGTGAAAGACCTCAGTGGGTGGATAAAAGAATTCAAACTTGAAGTGATCTTTGAGGGCGTCCACCTCGGACCAAAATGTTTTGACGGCCTTCGGCCCAGTTTGATCTTTGATCTTAACGATCGCCAGTTCGATAATCGCTTGATGAACAAAGAAGTGAATAATGCTGTTTCTGTAATAGCTCGCGATTGGGTGTTGGCTCTGCTCTATCCCGTAGACAGT
>DOVB01000282.1:6422-7178 GCA_003520285.1 Halieaceae bacterium | reverse complement strand
GATGGTATCTATGCTGCCGCCCGTGTTGCCGAGATCATTAGCACCGAAGGAAAAAGCCTGATCGAACTGGTGGCTGATTTACCCCCAAGTGTGAGTACGCCAGAGATTCTTATTGCATCAGATGACAACGAGAAATTCGCGGTTATTCAGCAGTTAGTGGATCAGTGCCAATTTGAAGGTGGTAAAATCAACACCATTGATGGTCTGCGTGTTGATTTCCCGTTCGGGTGGGGCCTGGTACGCGCCTCAAATACGACAGGGGCGTTGACGCTGCGCTTTGAAGCCGATAGCACTGAACAGCTGATGCTGATTCAATCTCTGTTTAGAACCGAACTAAGCCGCATCAAACCGACCATGGAACTACCCTTTTAATGAATGGAACGCATCAATGTCCTTAACCAGAGACAACGCACTTAACATCGCTCACGTACTGACAGAGTCGCTGCCGTATATTCAGCGTTTTATTGGGAAGACGATCGTGGTCAAATTTGGCGGTAATGCCATGACCGACGCTGAACTACACGACAGTTTTGCCCGCGACATCGTACTCATGAAACTGGTTGGTATGAACCCCGTAGTTGTTCATGGTGGCGGGCCGCAGATTGGCGCCTTACTTGAACGGCTCAATATCAAGAGTGAGTTTATCAATGGTATGAGAGTCACCGACGCCAATACCATGGACGTAGTCGAGATGGTTTTGGGCGGCAGCGTGAACAAAGAAATTGTCTCCTCCATCAACCGCAACGGCGGAAAGGC
>DOVB01000282.1:0-6175 GCA_003520285.1 Halieaceae bacterium | reverse complement strand
GGCGCCTCGGAAATTATCGATATCGGTCATGTTGGACAGGTGAAATCCATCGACACCGAGGTGTTATCGGTGATCTTGGGGAGTAATTTTATTCCGGTCATTGCCCCAATTGGGGTTGATGCACAAGGCGCTACATACAATATCAACGCGGATCTCGTTGCTGGAAAAATTGCCGAAGTGATGCAAGCGGAAAAGCTCATGTTACTCACCAACGTCGCAGGGTTACTCGATAAAGACGGCACTATTCTGACCGGACTCACCACCAGCCAGGTTGATGCACTGATTGAAGACGGCACTATTTATGGCGGTATGTTGCCCAAAATTCAGTGTGCGCTAGACGCAGTAAAAGGTGGGGTAACCAGCGCGCATATTATTGACGGGCGAGTGCCTCACGCTACCATGCTCGAAATATTCACAGATCAAGGTATTGGTACCCTCATCACTAACCGACCTAATCGCTAACAGGGCGCTGCTATGACCAGACAAAAAGGCCAACGACGGCAAGAAATTCTAGAAACCCTCGCCGACATGTTAGAAAAAAGCCCAGGAGGACGGATCACCACCTCAGCGCTGGCCGAGCAAGTCGGTGTTTCAGAAGCGGCGCTCTATCGACATTTTCCAAGTAAAACTAAGATGTTCGAGGGGCTCATCGAGTTCATTGAGGACACACTATTTACTCGTATCGGCCTGATTGTTAAGGAGCAGCAGACGGCTTTACTTCACTGTGAGCGAATCCTCACGCTGTTACTTGGCTTTGCCGAAAAGAATCCTGGCATCACTCGGCTTATGACCGGTGACATCCTGAACGGCGAAACCGAACGATTGCGTATCCGTGTAAGCCAGCTTTTTGATCGCCTTGAAACCCAGCTGAAACAAATTCTTCGCGAAACGGAACTGAAAGAACAGCAACGCGTTCAAATTCCGGTGGCGGCGGCGGCAAACCTCATGATGGCAGCGGCCGAGGGCAGACTCATGCAGTTTGTTCGGAGTGAGTTCAAACGCAGCCCAACAGCAGGGTGGTCACAGCAATGGCAACTGCTGACCCAGGGGTTTTTGCGCTAATCTCATTGCGGGCTCGAAAGTGAACGTCGCATCAACACCTGGTCCATCAAATGCTGAAAACGGTCGATATCGGCTTGGTAGGCTTGCGTGACGTCTTCCACTTCTTGTTCGCGATCACTGAGTGCGAGCTGACTGGTCTCGATGCGAGCACGTAAATTTTGAATAGCCTCTATGCGCTCCTGATCCAAGGCTTGACCGAGTCGCTCAATGGCAGCGGCTTCAGCTTGATAATTCCCCAGCTGTTGTGCCATAGAGCGAAGATTGCTCCGTAAGATATTAGCGCGTATCTGCAAGGCCTGTAGTGAGCGCTCCCGAGCAGCCTTGATATCGTCGATCGAGCTGTAGCGGATCAGCAGCAGTTCATCGGCTTTACGCTGCTGTTCTGCTTGCCGCTGCGCCCGCTCCGCCTCTGATTCTTGGGCATCAAGCGCTTCGAGCTGCTCAGGCGTTTTTTTAGGTGGAACGACTCGCAACAGCACACCAGTGTCACTCAGAACCTCGTACCCTAGCGCCGCAACCTCGGGTGGTAAACGATCGTTAATAACCGACACGCCCGAGGCGTCTTTATAGCGGTAGATCTCCCGAGCATCGAGCGAGGAAGATGCGCACAGCAGCGCGCTCGCAATCAGAAAACTGAAAAGAATGGTGCTGACAGAATTGGCATTAGCTGTCATCGCCCGCTTCCTGCTTAGCGCCGTAGCGCTCACGATAATCGGCCATGGCGGTGCGCAAATCTGAAGTGGTTCGACTGTCAGAGGCAAGGTGCGCGACCAAATCGGCAAAAGTGACGATGCTCAACACCTGCAGTCCATAACGCGCGCTCAATGATTGACCCGCCGACAACGCTCCGTGGACGGCCTCTTGTCGATCCAGCCCAATCGCAATTCCTACAGGACTGGCGCCCGCTTCAACAATCATTTCAATCACCTCAGAAGCGGCGGTTCCTGCGGTCATGACATCATCGATGATCAAGACCCTGCCCGCCAAAGGTGCACCCACTAACTGGCCACCCTCACCATGCGCTTTTTTCTCTTTACGGTTATAGGCAAAGGGGGTATCGATGCCATGGTGCTCAAACAGGGCTGCTGCAGTCACAGCAGCGAGAGGAATGCCTTTATAGGCAGGTCCAAATAAAATATCAAATTCAAGGCCCGATGCCACAATGCAATCGGCATAACAGCGACCCAGTTGTGCCAAGGCAGAACCTGAGCACAAAACACCAGCGTTAAAAAAATAGGGCGAAACTCGTCCCGATTTTAGCGTAAATTCGCCAAACTTGAGGGCATCGTAGTCTTTTGCCAACTGTATGAAGCTGGCTTGATAGGGCTGCAACACTGACAGTCTCTCCTGAACGCATTCCGCGCGCACCTTTTTAGAACAAAGATGCCTTTTTTTGATGCATTTAGCGGCACAATCGCCGCTGTTTAGCACGAATTCTTCACTCATGCCGACATATTAAACAACATAAGGCATACTAAATTCGCGCTGACTTAGGTATCATACACATTCTCATTTTAAGGGGCTACGAATGCGAGTCATCAGTTTCAGCGCGGACGGATTAATCGATGCCGAGAAAGCTGGCTTTTTTGACTGGCTAGCAACCCAAGACGCCGACGTTGTTTGCATCCAAGATATTCGATGCTCAGAGTACGACTTGCGTAAAGATGCCTTTTTCCCTCGTGAATACAACGCTTACTTTTTCGATAACGTGAATGATAGCTCACAAGAAGGCGTTGCGATTTACACCAAGCAACTCCCCAAAGCGATCATGACTGGGCTTGGGTTTGGCGACTTTGATATGGAAGGTCGGTATATTCAAGCCGACTTTGGTACGGTAAGCATCGGTGCGCTATTGGCGCCTTATTCCGCGCCCAACGACAGCGGGGCACAAGCAAAGAAAAATGAGTTCTATCAACTCCTCGTCAACCACCTAGAAAAAGTCACTCATAAACGCCGTGAATTCATTATTTGCGGCAACTGGCGCATCGCGCACAAAGCCCAAGACGTAGAATTCACTGAGCGCCGCAGCAAATTGCCCGGGTTCTTGGCAGAAGAGCGCCAATGGATTGATGAAATCACTGAGATCGGCTATGTCGATGCCTTTCGAGAAGTCAATTCAGATAGCGACGAGTACACTTTTTGGCCCGGCGGCAAAACAGGGGTCGACGGTATGCGAACCGATTACCAATTGGTATCAAAAGGCCTACAGTACAACATCGACTATGGCGCAATTTACAAAAGCAAGACGTTCTCTACGCACGCCCCAGTCATCATGGATTACGATGTTGAACTGTAAGAAAGAAGCTTACTAGCCCTCTGCTAAGGCTTGTCTTTGTGCTTCGAACAGTTGGCGAATCCCCGCCTCCGCCAAATCAAGCATCGTATTAAGCTCTGACCGATCAAAAGTCGCGCCCTCTGCCGTGCCTTGCACCTCAATAAGCCCGCCATCTTCGCCCATCACGACATTCATGTCGGTATCCGCAGAGGAATCTTCTGGGTAATCAAGATCCAGTACCGGCACCCCCTGATACAAGCCCACTGATACCGAGGCCACCAACTGTCGTAATGGATCTTGTTTCAGTGCTTTGTCTCGCTGCAGACCAACTAGGGCGTCGACCAAAGCCACACAGGCTCCCGTAATAGCCGCTGTTCGAGTGCCGCCATCCGCTTGAATCACGTCACAATCAACGGTAATCGTATAATCAGGCATCTTGCTTAAGTCCACCACGGCGCGCAAAGACCGCCCTATGAGCCTTTGAATCTCTTGAGTTCTGCCACTTTGTTTGCCACGGGCAGCTTCACGATCCATGCGTGAACCTGTCGAACGGGGCAACATCCCATATTCTGCGGTAATCCAGCCCTGTCCTTTACCTCGCAAGAACCGTGGCACAGAATCAGCAACCGAGGCAGTGCACAGAACCTTGGTATTACCAAACTCGACCAGAACCGACCCTTCGGCATGGCAAGTAAAGCCTCGTGTAATCACAATGTTGCGAAGCTCATGCGGAGCGCGGGCGCTGGGTCTGGTCATCGATTTCTCCGAAAAACCAGAGTATAGCAAAGCCAGCAGGAATCGGGGCGGGAGTTTCGCTGAATATCAGACTTACTGCTAAACTGCCTAGCAACGAGGAGCACTTATGACCCATAGCATGACAGGCTTTGGCCAATCCCAGAGCAACACCGACAGCAGCACGCTCGTGATCGAGATTCGCAGTGTCAATCACCGACATCTGGAAATATCAATGCGGCTACCCGAAGCACTGGCTGCACTCGAGGTCCACCTCCGCAACCGTATTAAGCAAAGCCTCTCACGCGGCAAAATTGATGTTCACATTCGCTTGCAACACTCAGATAAAAAACCCCAATCGACGGGGATCAATGAGGGCCATCTAGAATTGATTCTCGCCAGACTCCGGCATATTCAAAATGCTGGCGGTGATCTGGTCAGTCCCGCCTCAGCCGCTGAAATAATGCGATTAGAGGGTATCATAGAACATCAAACCATCGATCTAACAACTCTCGGCGCTACTGTTCAAACGACTTTTGAAACGGCGCTTGAGCAGCTCCAAGCGAGCAGGGCAGGCGAAGGACTCGCACTAAAAAAGACCGTACTATCTCGTGTCACCGACATCACCGCGCAACTTGAGCAGATCAAAACCGTATTTCCCATGGCCAAACAAGGCTTCGAGGATCGGCTAAGAAATAAGCTCGCAGAATTGAGCGTAGAGATCGATGAGCAGCGTTTAGCGCAAGAGATCATCTTATTTACACAAAAAGCCGACATCGATGAAGAGCTCGACCGCCTCGAGGTGCACCTACGCGAGATGAGGGCGATACTAGAAACGGCCGGCCCGTGTGGACGCAAGCTCGATTTTTTGATGCAAGAGCTTAACCGCGAGGCCAATACCATCGCATCAAAATCGATTCATACCGAAATTACTAAAGCATCTGTCGAAATTAAGGTATTGATTGAGCAGATGCGGGAGCAGATCCAAAACATCGAATAGTTTTTTTACCCGTCCAAGAATGTCTTAAAAGCCCTGTTACTTGCTTGTAAATACAGGGCTTTTTTATTTTCCCCGTCCAAATCGGTTTGCAGATGTCCGTTACCAACTACCTGTTTAGTGGTGGGCAGAATGGTGGGCAGCCCCCTCATTTTGGCTCAATAAGCGTTTTGTGGTGAGCAAATTGGTGGGCAGTAAGTTACCCAATTTTCGCATTTAACTCGCCACCACAACAGGTTAGCTGCTGATTCAATAAGCAAATCGGTGGTGGGCAGCCATGCTTGCCCCTCCATTATTTCAGCAACTATGGAGTAAACATGGGAAAACTCACAGCAAAACAGGTTATTGCATACAGCAAAGCCGACCCAAAAAATATTCAGACGGTGAAGGTCTATACTTTTGCGTCCGCAAACAGGGCTCGCCTTATTGGATGATCCGCTACACCGCAGCCAAAGGAAGACGAGAAGCAACCTTGGGACAATTTCCTTTAACGTCGTTGGCAGACGCTCGAATTGCCGCCGCTTATTTTCGAAAAGAAGTACGCGACGGCATAGATCCTCTTCTGGAAAAACAGAAAATCGAGTTACCTGACATTGAAACCGTGGATCAACTGTTCCATGACTGGTATCGAACCGATCTGAGTAGACGACTAAAGCATCCCAAGATTCCGTATCGGGGGCTACACCAAAGACATAAGCCCAGTCATTGGCATTAAGTGTATTGCTGAGGTGACCGCACGCGACGTGCGCGAAGTATTAGAACGCATTCGAGAAAGTAACCGCCCTACCATTGCCAACGACACCTTGATGTACATGAAGCAGCTGTTTCGACATGCGATAAAGCTCGACTTAACCCTGAACAACCCAGCCGCAGCATTTACCGTGGACGATGCCGGTGGCGTGGAGTCCAGTAAAGACAGGATGCTCAGCAAAGAGGAAATTCACTATGCCTTTAGTGTGTTTCATACCCATATCAATAGCTTTGGCCGTGATAACTACCTCGCTTGCTGCCTGTTTTTGGTGTTGGGCGTGCGCAAAAGCGAATTGTGCGAAGCCATGTGGCGTGAAATGGATTTAACCACAGGCGTGTGGGATCTACCTAAATAACGC
>DOVB01000285.1 GCA_003520285.1 Halieaceae bacterium | reverse complement strand
ATACCGCACTTGCTATGGCGATCACAGCCTATGGGTGCGGCCTCTTGAAATGTTCGTCAGCGAAGTCGAGACCGACGAAGGTCCCAAGCCACGTTTCCGCTACGTTGGTTCCGATTAAGGCCCAGCAAACAGAATCCCCCCGAGCGCTGTCAGGCTGAAGGGGGGAGCTCACTAAGTTCAGGGAACGAGCCTGAAGACTGCGCCAGGAGTCCACTCAAATCAGGGGGCTGGGGTTTCGCCTGCAATCAAAATCGAGCGAATCCACTCTTGGGCGAAACGACTGAATCGCGCCATCTGCGCATCGACTGCTGTGGTTAAGCCAGCCGTAGCGTCTTCTGAATGTGCTGCTATCACTTTCAGAATATCCGCTTCTTGCGGCGACCCCGAGAACTCAAAGTTAGGATCTGCAACCAGTAAAGCCGGAGCATGAGTCTCGAGCGCGGCATCAAGGTCATCTGCTGCCTCGGCTGAACTCGCCGTCAAACGATTGACGACAGTATCCTCCTGCCACTCAGCACCCTCGTGCAGTGTGGCTATTTCGGCCAGAGTCGACTGATCCCAATCTTGCTCTGCGACAGCAGAGCGCACAACTTGGTATTGAAACGACTCCAGCACCACATGCCGGTTAGAAACCAACTGAATGGCTTGCTCCACCTCGCCGCGAATCACGGTTAACAGACTTTCGAGCAAACCCACACCAGGCAGAGGTACCGCGTGATATGGCTGTGCTAAGTCGCCCACGTAATGCAAACCCCAGCCCATGAATCGCCAGCCCCAGTAGTCGTGCCCTGACTGAAAGGCCAAGATGGCAAGCTTCCGATAAAGCTCCGTTCGATACAAAGGATAGGTGGCTAGCAGGCCGGGTTGCACCTTCTGCGTCATCCAATCAAGGTGGTAAAAGCCCATGTGAAAAGGGGCTTGAGAACCATATTCCAAGTTTGGATTACCAAACGGCTGAGGGCCAAATCCGTAGCGTAATCCGAGGTCGGTTCCATTATCGGAAAATAGCCCGATATCCATTCCAAAATCTGGCTCATCTGAGGCGGTTGCTAAAACAACGGCTGGATCAACCCTATCGCCGCTGCTGAGTCCAACATAGGTAGACCGGCTCGACTCGATTGTGCCCTGTAGAAAAGTGAGTTCAGACACGCTGATCACCCCTTCGGGTGCGAGTGCCATCGAACCCTCGATATGCTGGACATAAGGGCGATAGGAGCGCTCTGGATTGACCCGTATCGCCTCCAGAAACGAGCGCTCTAACGCCACATTATTTAACGATGCATCAAATACCAGTTGCTGCGGCAACCGAGCGTAATGCGGCAGCGCTGATTGGGCCCAGAGTTCATGCTGCGCTAACAGTGCCGCAACGGATTCTGATTCCGCGGCCAAAAATTCGGGGAGTGTCTCGACTAAGACACTTTCCTGCACTGTGGTCTCGGGCATGATGCGCAACAAGGGCCACGCCAGGGTGGCGTGATCGGACCATGCTATCGCTAAGGGTGCGAACAACACAGCGCATCCATTGACTAACCAACCTATGTGACGTGGGTGGCGATTCATACTCTCTTCTCCTAATATCACATCAGATTGAGGCTACCAGAGGCTCTCTCATAGCGCCAAGGATCATGACTCTTAAGATCCAGTCGGACCAAAGTCATAGCGCCCACCACGCGCTAATGCTGCTTGATAGGCCGGCCGTGCTTGAAAGCGCTGCCTGAAGACGTCTATATGACCAAGACTCAAGCCACCACTCAGCAGTGGCGCGATTTCCGCCACAAACGACATCTGTATGTCAGCACCAGATAGCGTGTCGCCGACCAGCCACTCGCGACCGGCCAGAGCGCGATCTAGATACCCAAGATGCCGCTCCAGCTCACTTTGAATACGAGGTTGCAGGGCGTCTCCACCGTCACCTAAGCGTGAGGTATACATGCGCAGCATCAGCGGAAGCATGACACTCCCTTCCGCGTAATGTAACCACTGCAAATAGGCTTCATGCTCCGGTGTACTCGGTGCGGGTGACAAGCGACCCTTGCCGTAGTGTCGAATAAGGTAGTCAATAATAGCACCTGACTCAATGATCACCGTGTCCTGATCAGTGATCATCGGGGATTTTCCCAGGGGGTGCACCTCTTCTAGCTCTGGGGGCGCGAGATTGGTTTCAGCATCCCGTTGATAGTATTTGATCTGATAATCCAGCTCGAGCTCTTCTAGCAGCCACAGAATGCGCTGTGAGCGGCTGTTGTTCAAATGATGGACCGTAATCATAGCTGTAAGACTCCTTGTCACGCCACTGCGGGCTGTATTACCACATTTTCCGGGCTCTTCGCACCGCTTAAGGGCTTTGTTGACGCCCCACGTAGCCGGGTAAAATAATGCCCGAGTCGCCATCAATCGCAGCAAAAATATCGGTGGCAACCACACTGGGATCCTCCCAATGATCAGGCAAGGAGGCACCCGGCTGAGCCAATGGGCCCAGCGCATGCTGCCCGATTTTCGTCTTCATGCCGCCAGGCGCCGCTAAAAACACCTTGATGCCATCGGCAGCAACTTCTTGCATCATACTCTGGAATACGCCATGTAAGGCATGCTTTGTGGCACTGTAATGACCATAACCCGGTCCAGCTGGCACCGTTGCGAGAATACTAGAGACGTTCACAATCACCCCACCACCCTGCTGTCGCATGGGCGCGATCGCCTGCTGGGCTAAGTCAACATAGGCCCAGTAATTCACTTCAAACAATCGATGCGCCGGCTTGAGCTCCATTTGTTCAATCGTCGCAAGATACGCATAACCCGCATTATTGAAAAGGTAATCAATACGTCCGTAGGTCGACACAACCCGCTGGATTAAACCCTTGCGCTCCTCGCTCTTCGATAAATCAGCCACCAACACCATGGCTTCGCCGCCGTTCTCTTTGATCGATTGCGCCAATATCGCCGATGGGGCTGCCTGGTTATCTATGAGCGCTAACCGCCATCCCTTTTCTGCCGCCATTCGCGCGAGCTCGTTGCCTAAACCAAAACTACTGCCCGTGATTACCGCCACCGGCGATGCTGTTTCTGCTAGCGCAACTGCCCTGAATCCGATAGCGACAAAACACACGAAAAGAGTCGTAACACTGCGTCTCATAATTCCTGACATACTCACTCCTTGTGGGTCTTATTTTACGATTGGCAAATTTTCAATAGGCACTGCGTGCCCTTACAACCGCTCCTACAAACGCGCGCCGTTATGCCAGTACGTCGCGCTTGCGCAACCAAACAACCTGCGCGCCGTACCCGATAATGAACAATACCAAAAAGGCGACGTGGAACCCTTGTAACAGGGGGTCGGTGAATGAATCCACAAATGGATCCCCTACCGGTAATCGGCGCAAAAAATCGGTAATAGCGGGAATCATGTGAAAGAGTAGCGTCGCGCTGTAGCCCAGTGCCTGCAGGTAATCAGACCAGCCTCTAAATAAGCGAGTACGTTCGACCAAATAACCGAATGCAACCGCAAGTAGTGTGAGCACTGCAAGTACGTGGGCTATCCCGAATCCACCCTGGTTATAAATTGCCAGTGCGGAGCCCGCAACAAATACCGTTACCAGCAAATACAGCTTACCCGAGAAGGTCGTTGATGAGATCACTTTGTAGCACCACAGACTGTAAACAGCAGCGCCAATAGCCACCACACCGAAGATGGTGTGGAACCAGCCAAGCAGGGTCATTGGAGGCATAATATTATCTCGTTTGATGACGTCTGCAGTGAAGCACAAGCGGATGTTAAAGGCAATTTGGCGCTGCCATACGATATCGAGCGCGATCTGAAGCAGTTGCACGAGGCCATCCCATAGAGGTAATGAAGCGGATTAAAAAGCGGACATATAAGCTCTTAAAATTCGAATGGCATGCTTATCAATTATCTGATATACATAGAAATATGAGTGATTCAAAAGCGGACATAGAAGCGGACATGAAAGCGGCAAAGGATCGGGGTGAGACGCCTGCCTCGATGGAGCCGCTCCTCATCGGTGAGTCTCATCCAAAGCGTGGTGAGCTGGCGGATTTGGCTGTCGATCTGGCTGCGCGATCAGCCGGGCTGAAACGCAGCCTGCCGGACGGTATACGCTTAGCGCTTGCCGGTCTCATCCGCGCCATGAATTGCTATTACAGCAATCTGATTGAAGGGCACGATACGCACCCGATCGATATCGAGCGGGCAATGAACGACGATTACAGCCAGGACCCCAAAAAACGCGATCTGCAATATGAGGCGCGTGCGCATATCACAGTCCAAAAGTGGATTGATGACGGCCATTTCGATGGCCGGGCAGCAACAAGAGATGGGCTTTTGGAAGTGCATCGACGCTTTTGCGAATTGCTTCCGGAAGATCTGTTATGGGTTAAAAATCCTGACACAGGGGAACGTCTTCGCGTCGTTCCCGGAGCCTTGCGCCACCGCGATGTCCAAGTGGGCAGGCACATAGCGATCAGTCCGGGAGCGCTGCCACGCTTTCTTGCCCACTTTGAGCAGGTTTATGCGAACCCTCGCCTGGGTAGGGTCGATGCGATCCTCGCAGCGGCATGCGGGCATCATCGCCTTTTGTGGATACACCCGTTTCTTGATGGCAATGGACGGGTTGCGCGGCTGATGTCCTACAGCCTGCTTCGCGAGGCTCTCGATACTGGCGGGTTGTGGTCGATTGCGCGCGGCCTGGCACGGCGCGAAGCGGACTATAAGGCTCAACTTGCCAGCACTGACAGTCCTCGCCAAGGTGATCTGGATGGCAGGGGAAATCTAAGCGAAGCCGCGCTAGCGAATTTTGCGCGCTTCTTTTTGGAAGTCTGTCTCGATCAGGTCGCCTTCATGGAAGAGCTTATCCAGCCTGATCGCCTGAGAGACCGGATTCTCATCTGGACGGAAGAAGAGATGCGCGGTGATCGCCTTCCTCCGAGGTCGGATACAATTTTGCAAGCCGTTCTATATCGCGGCCAGCTTCCACGCGGTGACGCTGCCGAGATACTTGGGACAACCGATCGTCAGGCGCGCCGCATTACATCGGCTCTGCTGGATCGCGGCGTGCTCGTCTCGGAAGGTGTCCGTGCGCCGCTCAGGCTGGCATTTCCAGCCGCACTCGCACCAAGGTGGATGCCAGGGCTATTTCCAGACAAATAACGACCACGCATTTGAGCGACCGTGCCAAGTCAGCGCGGCTCTTATAACTCTTCGAATAATGAGGGTTGCTCGAACAGGGTCTGGATCTTCAGCCAGTGAGGCGCGTACGCCTCGCGCTTAATCCAGGCCAGCACATAACCGCCAGCGTCTTCGATGATGGACGGATGAATGAAGTGTGAGCGATGGCCGGTCTCGGTGATCGGCGGCAGCGCGCTCTGGGGCCCAATCGTCCGGATATCCAAATGGCCGACCACATATTCGCGATCGACATTGCGTAGAGCCCGGTGATCGGCAGCGGCGCGCTCTGGGGCGCAATCGTCCGGATATCAAAATGGCCGGCCAGATATTCGCGATCGACATTGTTCTGACGGTTGAACCAGTCAGGTTCAGGCGTACCAAATAGCAGTGGCGCGCCCACCAGGATTCGAACCTGGGACCCACGGCTTAGAAGGCCGTTGCTCTATCCAGCTGAGCTATGGGCGCGAAATATGCAGTGCCATGCACTGCGGGGCGCGCAGTATACTCGGTTTCTAAAGCTTACAAAACCTTTCTGACCAGTCAAAGGCAACTGGACATATCGTGAGTACAAGGATTATCCACATTCGCGGAAGCCGACTTCGAGGGGTTTGCTGGCGTGTGTGATCGGAACAAAAGAATGGGGTGGCCGATGGGTCTTGAACCCACCACCTCCGGAGTCACAATCCGGCGCTCTGCCTGATGAGCTACGGCCACCATCGAAACCAAATGCTGTGGAAAAGTGGTCGGGGTAGAGAGATTCGAACTCCCGACATCCTGCTCCCAAAGCAGGCGCGCTACCAGACTGCGCTATACCCCGACGGCTGAAAGCAGCAAGCTGACCTTCGGCATTTCAGGTCGCGAATAATACGCACTGAACACTAAGCCGTCAACGCTTTGATTAGACTTTTACCTTCGTTTCGGCTCATGCGACAATAGCCCTTTTTGTAGGAGTACAGCATGGCTGCGATTGTATTAGACGGCAAAGCCATTGCCGCGAAGACTGAGAACGAACTAAGTCAGCGGGTCGCTCTCATCAAACAGCGAACCGGCAAAACACCAATACTCGCAACGATTTTGGTTGGCACTGATCCGGCATCTGCGACCTATGTTAAAATGAAAGGGAACGCTTGTCGCAGAATCGGCATGGAGTCACTGGCGATTGAGCTTGGTGCCGAGACCACGACCGAGCAGCTCTTGGATCAAATTGACACCCTGAATCATAATCCAGAAGTGCACGGCATCTTACTCCAACACCCAACTCCATCTCAGATCGACGAACGAGCCTGTTTTGATCGCATTGCCCTCGAGAAAGATGTCGATGGTGTCACCTGCTTGGGCTTTGGTCGGATGGCCATGGGAGAAAGTGCGTATGGCTGCGCTACCCCGCAAGGCATCATGCGGTTGCTTGATGCTTACGATATCCCAATCTCGGG
>DOVB01000232.1:1061-17738 GCA_003520285.1 Halieaceae bacterium | reverse complement strand
GCTACCGTACAGATATCGTCGATAGGGGCGATGCTAGGGCCCTGAATTCGCACTCACTCTCGAGAGGCTCGGCCTAGTGAGCCTCTCAAACTTGGAGTGTGGGATGCTGCTCAGCGCGGCTCCTCTAGCAGATCGCCAAAGAAAATCGCGTTGAGCAATACCCTGCGACTACCCCACCAAAACGCTCTAAAGCTGGGATTGTCGAGTGACAATACAAACGCACCAGCGCCATTGGCGTCAACGATCAAGCCCGCCGATTCAGCCGCAAGCGTTTGATTTTCAATCGACATATAACCCGACATGAGTGGGGCAGCGCTGTAGAGTAGGGGTGTAGAATAAGCGTTCCCAGATCGAGCCATGAACCGGTTATTGCGCCGAAAGATGGGCAGTTGTTCATCGCTATAACCATAGCCAAGAGGGTGTGTGGTATCTAAGTTACCCTCTAGAATAACGCCTCGCACCAATCTAAAGGCTGCCTCGTCTTCGGCCGTCACAAACGCGCGACGCTGGGGTAAGTGCTGTTCTAGTTCGATGCTGTTGGCATTGGCCTTCTTCGAGGTCTTGGCCAGTGTGCGTTTTTCTTGCCCTGCAGCGGTTTCTCGCCACCTGACGGTCACGAGATCATGATCACTGAGCCATTCAATGGTAGAGGCGTTCTGCGCCCAGACGGTGCCACCGGCTTTCGTAAACGCATCGAGTTGCTTGATGACGTTATCACCCGCAGATTTTATGGGGTCGGTCAGAATAACGTGGGTGTAGGCATTAAGATTGACCCGGCTTAGTCGATGAACATCGATCATGGTGAAGGGCATGTTTACCACTCGATCCAGTAAGTGCCAGACTTCACCGGTGTCATGGGGCGATGTGCCCTCGCCAGTCACGAGCACGACCTTTGGCTTGTGAATCACGGTAAACCCGCGGCTACCTAAATCAATACCGTCGGGGGTGTAGCTACTGCCCGCTGCATACACAGGCAGTCCAGCTGTTGCTGCTTCCTCGAGTAACTCAAGCGCCGCAGTTGGCAGGGCTTGGGCCAACTCGGCGAACACAAATAGAGTTCCATAGCTGAAGGAAACTAAGCCCTGGTCGATAACCTGTGCCGTGAAGGTTTTTTGTGCAACTCGGACATTCGCCTCAGCGTCAAGCAGATCGTAAAGTAACTCGGGAACACCTGCGTCACGCCAGTCGATGAGGTAGCCGATGTTCGAACTAGGGAGGCTTTGACCCGCCTCTGAAAAATCAGATTTCAGTGCGGTTGTTTTTACCTTTTTGGCTGGATTGAGAGTGTGAACTAGGTCAAAAGCCAGCGGCAGTGTCCAAGTTGATACGTCATAAAATACGTTCTCTTCAAATTCGAGTTGGCGCTCCCAAAGAGTGCGCAAGTAATGTGAGTTGGCTTGCTTTGCGGGAATCGCAATAGTCTCGTTGGCTCGATAGGTGACACCGTCAACGATGGCATCGGAGCTGAGGCTCTCAACCACAATGTCATGACCTTGAAGGATGCGAACAAACTCTCGCAGCCGGGTTGGGTCTCCAGGCGATGCTGCCAGATAGTATCCAGATACTGAACTTGCCGCGTTATCGCGGTAAAAATCGCGTTGATAGGCCAGCAGTTGATCTTTCAGATCGGCACTGGCAGCGATAGATGAGAGCGAGGTCCGAAATTGGTTTGCGATAGATTCTTCGAAAGTCAGCAAACCGTTAATGGTGTCTTGTTGCGCCCCGCGCGATGAGGGCTGCTCGAACAGGATACCGACACTGCCGAACAGGTCTGGATACGTAGATCCCTTGCCCATAAAGAAGTCGTCGTAGTTCTCTCCAGAAAAATAGAGTACGCCGGCTTCGTCTAGTGCTTTGGCATGGTACTCGCCTATTTTTGCAGTGAGCTGCTGGTTAATCGGTGGAGTGAGCGGGTTAGTGCGCTCGGGCTTGCCGGGCATAAAAAAGTAGCTGCTATTGCTACCTTGCTCATGAAAATCGAGCTGCACGTTAGGTTTCCATTCATGAAAGAGTGCGAGCCGGCCGCGACTTTCTGGATGCTGATGGGGCAGCCAATCGCGGTTCAAATCGAAGCCATAATAGTTGGTGCGCCCATTGGGTGTGTGCTCGCGGTGCTCGCGGTCGTTGGGGTCTGCGCTCGGGTTGGCGCCGCGATGGTTGTTGCTCCAGTTGGCGAAGCGGTCGAGACCGTCAGGGTTCAGCATAGGATTAAAAATGATGACCATGGTGTCGAGCTGTTCGAGTAACTTGGGGTCATTTGATGAGGCTAAGTAGTAAGCAACCAGGGGGGCAGCATTGGCGCCACTGGGCTCGTTGCCATGAATGCTATACATCATGTGCACTACCACCGGCTGATCTTGCAGATCTACTCGTGCGTCGGCATCAACAATGGCGGCGCGCGATGCTTTAATGGCGCTCAGACGCTCGATGTTCTTGGGTGACGAGATAGCATAGCTCACTAGATCGCGCCCGCCGTAGCTGGTCGCGTGTGGACCCAGCGGCACGATTCTGGGCGACGCCTCAGCCAGTGTATCTAGGTAGTGAATGATTTCATGGTGATGAAGGTGGCGCTCGCCTATGGATGTTGAGAGAACATCGAAAGGAGAAGGAACATTCGCTCGATCCGACAAGGGCGATGCCATTAGATCATCCAAAGTAAGGCTCTGGTTTGCCTGTGTCGTATTGGCATAAAACAATACAAGCGCTAGGGTAATGACGTATTTCATAAAATCCGACCTCTTGAAGAACACGGTTCATCTTATCCCTTTGGGTTGGATTGACATAGCGCTTAAGCCCGTTTGGTAGGGTTTAACATAGGATTTACTCGAACGAATTGTCCCGTATCACTGCGGATGGAAGGGGGACAGATTGTTCCCGTCATCACATCGTTGGCTCAACAAGTTCAAAACCGAGAGCTCGTGCGATTGGCGCGGCGGAAATAGTCCTTTTGTACTAGCTAAGCACGGTCATAAACGCTCGAACTCGGAGGGGGTTATTCTTGATGCTCGGCCTGCTATGAATTTCCAACAACAGCGACGTGAGTGATTGCGATTGCTAAATGACTCAAAAAAAGCGCATAGACTAACAATAAGCGCAGAGGAGTACCCGAGAGGCGAAACCATGACAGGCATTATTCTGACCCCACTTATGAATGAACAGCTTGGTTCGGCTGGCCGCCGGATAAGGGATGGTTAGCTTGTCACTGTCTTTGCCGGCCAAGCTCAGCTCGGCTTGCAGCCCGCTGGCCACCAAGGCCTGCTCGATGACGGGTTGGACAGTTTGTTCAATCCATTGCGGCAAGCGGCTGCGCACCGCACGGATGATCTTTTTCTCCTGGCTTGCTGGCCCATGCCACACTCGCCACACTTGGTTCTCCACAAAAAACGCTAAGTCCTATTCCATGAAGCTGGTCGGCCACATTTTGTCGCGCCATCACGAATTTGGCGTTGCACGGTTAACGGCGGATTGGTTTTCTTGCTGTTGTCACTCATTAAATCGTAAATATGTCATGGGATTGCAAGCTATGATCCGAATGGACGATGTTCAGACATACAAGACTGAGCTAGTTTGTCACATCTGTCGCACTGACGGGTGTAGCGCCAAAAGGCAAACTCGCGTATGGAATGTCGGGAGGAGGCTTGTATTCATAATAAAAATGTAAGGAGCAAGATTGACCATGAATATCAATCGTAAACTAGTTAAAGTAATGTGCTTTGCCGTAGGCGCTGCAACAGGCGGTCTGGCAAATGCACAAGAAGGCCCGCGCGTTGCCTTGGAAGAGGTCATTGTAACGGCACAGAAACGCGCTGAAAATCTTCAGGAAGTGCCACTTTCAATTTCTGCGATAGGCGCGCAAGAGCTCGATAATCGCGGAATCGAAAGTTTGGGTGATCTTAACGCGGTAGCGCCCAACGTGATGATTCGTGAAAACCCGGGTGCCCGTCTAATTTCGACCCTTTCGATTCGTGGTAGTGGTCAAGGGCAACCTGCGATCTGGGTTGATGCGCCTGTAGGTTTGTACCTGAATGGCATTTATCTGGGCAAAACTCAAGGCTCGATTTTCGATGTGGTAGACATCGAGCGCTTAGAAGTTTTGCGTGGCCCACAGGGTACGCTATTCGGTCGTAACACTGAGGGCGGTGCCGTAAACTTTGTGACTCGTCGCCCCTCGGGTGAGATGAGTGGATCTGCACGAATTGAGCTTGGCAACTACGATCGTCAGGTAGCGCGCCTGCAAATGGACCTCCCGAAAATGGGCGATACGTCTGTCGCTTTTGCGTTGCGGCGTGAACAAGCTGATGGTTGGGCTAACAACCTTACAGGACCAGACCTAGGTTCTAATGATAACCAAGCGTTCCGAACATCGATCATGTGGGAGCCGTCAGATAAGCTGACAGCTGTTTATGATTTTGATTACACCCATACCGACCAGACCCCTACGGTGACCAGTTTGTTTGCGGTGGACGGTTGGGGCGGTACTTTTCCGAGCATCTTCAACCAGGCGTTCCCACGAGAGCTGGCCCCCGGAGTGGTAGCGAACTTGTCGGTACCATTGGGTACAGATATTCAGAACGCGATTTTGCCTTATGTCACGACCAGCCGTCCCAAGACTGGTTCCACAAACGTTGCTCCCGGTCAGCGCGAGGTCTACGAATATAGCCGTGGTCGTTCTCATGCGCTAACGCTAGAGTATGATCTAAATGAGCAAGACCAGCTGAAATATATCGCCGCACAGCGCACCATGAATTTTGAAGACTCTCAAGATATCGATGGGACGCCTCTCGTATCGATTACCAGCGGTGCTGTATTCCCTGACGGTGTGCCAGCCTTCGGTATTCCCGCAGGCGCACCAGCGGGTGCACCATTCCCATACGGGATGTCTGCCAGTTACAACCGTAAAACCGAATATGAGCAGATGTCACATGAGCTTCAGTGGATAGCAACACGAGACCGCGCTAATTGGGTAATGGGCTTATATTACTTCGAAGACGAAGGCGAGACCAATGGTAGTCAGTTGTTCTCCCTTTTCTCGCAGCCGCCCCAGCAGTCAAACTATGCCGCTGATACCGAGGCTTGGGCGGTGTTTGGTCAAATGGACTTCCAGATGACGGATTCTTTGACCGCGACATTTGGTGTGCGTCATACCGAAGAGAAACGCAGCGGTTGGACCCACCGGTTCTTGACCGATGGCTTCGGTGGAGCAGCCTTACCTGGCGGTGATATGGCTACTGGACAGTTGCCATTTACGAGCTACAGTGAGACCTTTGACGATACCAGCCCGATGTTTGCTCTGTCATACCAATACTCAGATGGCATTAACTTTTACGCTCGTATTGCCAATGGTTTCAAGAGTGGTGGATTTAGCTCTGAGCTAGCCAACCCTGCGGTGAACACTCCGTTCCAGCCCCAAACCTCATTGTCCAAAGAAATTGGCATGAAGTCGGAGTGGATGGATGGCCGTGCTCGCTTGAACGTAGCCTTGTTTCACAATGCCGTTGAAGATTTGCATATCACGCAGTTGTTACCTGGCACTACTCAGTCCTTATTAACCAACGCAGGTGAATCGACGTATCAAGGTGCCGAGATTGAGTTTAAGGTGCAGTTGAGCGAGAACTGGCGTTTCTCGGGTAACTACGGTTATTTAGATGCCTCGTTTGATAAATATCTAGACAACTCCTTCTTGCCTGGCCGTCCTATTATTGACACAGCCTCTAACCGTTTGCCTGGCTATGCGCCTGAAACGACCTACAGCTTGCAGTTAGAAGGTACGCTAGCGCAGTTCAGTAACGGTAATTTGGCATTGCTGGTCGACTACTCGTACACGGGTGACATGTATCTGTATGCTGTTAACAAAACATTGGCCTCTCCAAATGCAGGCGGCAGTTATATAGCCTCTGTCAACGGTATTCCAAGCATCACAAACCTGAACGCTCGATTGGCACTATCAGATGTGACGGTTGGAAATGGCACCATGGACTTTTCTTTCTTTGTGCGTAACGCAACAGACGAGGACAAAATGATCCAAGGTATCGATTTCTCGATGTTCCGCACAGCGAACTGGCAAGAACCACGCACCTACGTGTTCTCAGCGACTTACAACTGGTAAGCGTCTGACTGAGAAATCAAGGCGGGGTATTACCCCGCCTTTTTTGTATCTGGCGAGCTAAGTTGCAGCGCGACCTGTGAATCGCCACTCGATAATCTGATCGAGCGCCCGAGTCAATCTGGCAGACGGTAATGAGGTGTCGACTTCAATACGCAGCCCTTCGTAATTGTAGTCGTCTATCACATTGAAGGTGCGAAAGGTTTTGTCACTCACAAGCTGGTCGGACATAAAATCCATTGACCAGACCTGATTGGGGGCGATTGGCCCACCCAGTTCTCCTGGGTAATCGCGCTTTAACCGCTATTTAGGCTTGATACGCAGGTTGAGCTCCAGCTCCCAGTAGATGCGATACACGCGCTTATAGTTCGAGCCATAGCCCTTCACATTGCGGGGATACAGAGAGCACAGACCAAAGCCTCAGCGCTTGTAGGTTGTCGTCAGCCTCAACAACCAATCCGCGATCTTCTGGTTCTCACCTGATAAGTTGGCCTTGCAGCGATAACAGGTTTCGCTGATCCCAAATGTCGTACAAGCCAGTTTTATGCTGATGCCATCCCGCTGAACGGCTTTCTGGACCAGTTCTTTGCGGCGGGATGGATTTACCAACTTTCCCTCAGGGCTTCCTGACGGAGCTCAGCCTCGATGCGCTCCGTGGCATACATCGTCTTCAGTCGGGCATTCTCGGCTTCAAGCTCTTTGAGTCGCTTCATTAAGGCAGTATCCATACCACCATATTTGGAGCGCCACTGATAGATAAGTGCTGTGCTAACCCCGTGTTCACGCGCACGTTCAGTCACCCGAACACCGGCCTCATGCTGCGTCAGGATCGATATGATTTGGTGATCCGAAAATTTCGACTTCTTCATAGATAACTCCTGTGATTAACATCATAAAAGTCTCTACTTAAAACCACGATTATTTTTGGGGGGATTACAGGAGGCGTGAGCTTGATGGGTTTCACTGTATCGAGCTCACTGTCAGGAGAAGCCTGCGAAAGCAGGCTTTTTTTTTGCGCTTGAATTTAATGACTCCGGGAACCCCATGTTGCACTGCAATCCGCCCCTAGGGGATATTCGGATCAGCGCGGCAGCAGATTCGATGGTCATCCTTAACCGCAATCCGTATCTCGAGGATATGCCAACCAGCGTGGCAGCAGATTCGATGGTCGTCCTTAACCGCAATCCGTTTCTCGAGGATATCCCAATCAGCGTGGCACCAGTTTCAATAAGCGGCCTTCACTGCTCGCCCGCTCATCTTCGAGCACCCAAAGTGCACCATCCGGACCTTCAAGTACACTTCGAATACGGGCGTTCATATCAAAGCGCTCCACTTCTTGTGCGTTAGTGCCATCGATTTGGACGCGAATAATGGCCTGTGAACTCAAGCCAGAGATCAGGGCATTACCCTGCCATTTTTTAAAGAGAGTACCCTTCACGAAAGAGAGGTGACCAGGTGATATAGCCGGTTCCCAACTGACTCTGGGCGCCTCGAACTCAAGTCGGGTGCTGTGATCGGGAATGGGCCGACGGTTATAATGGTCACCGTTAGAGACTTCTGGATACCCGTAGTTTGCGCCTTTACGGATAAGATTGAGTTCATCGCCGTGTAAAGGGCCCATTTCGATCACCCACATATTGCCAGCAGCGTCCTGTGAAATACCGAGCGGATTGCGATGACCAAGAGACCAAATCTGATCATAAATCCCATTGTTATCAGCCAGCGGCGTCTGCGCGGTGTAGTCAACGAAAGGGTTATTTGAAGGAACTGTACCGTCATCATTGAGCCTCACTATTTTGCCAATATTCGATTGCATGTCCTGTGCTGGCGTGAACTTCTGGCGGTCGCCTGAAGTGATCCAGAGGAAGCCCTCGTTATCGAATACGATGCGATGCCCATAATGACCGTAGCCCAACACTTTTGGGTACTGACGCCAGATCACTTCGAAGCCAGTCAATGTTGGTCTTCTGCCCTCTAGACTGATTCTCCCCCTACCCACGGCCGCCCCACGGGTGCCATCATTACCCGTTTCAACGTAGCTCAGATAAACCAAGCCGTTGGTGGCAAAGTTGGGGTGTAACGCGACGTCGCCAAGACCACCTTGACCGCCATAGCCCACATCCGGTAACCCGTTGACGTTTCGCTTATTGCCTTGAGTGTCGACTACCAAAGGCGTCCCTTTTTTTCTGTGACCAACATTTGACCATCGGGTAAGAAAGTCATCGCCCAGGGTTCATCGAATGAGGTGATCGGCTCGATCGTGAATGGTAGTTCTTGTTCTGCTTTTACACTAGTGGCATAGATGAGCATCACGGTAAGAGCACATGTTGTCATCAATTGGGTCATAGCAGTCGTCATAGCAAAATATCCTGAAGTCAGCTGATCGTTGTTTAAAATTTGTTGGCCTAAGCTTAGGTAGAGCATGCTTATAGCCCAGTTCATCGTGTTGTCAGTCTAGCCGAAAGGGTGGAACCGTGCATCGATGGTTGACTCGGAATTGCTCGCCCAGCGAGTCATTAAAATGCCATCAAATATTCAATATTTCGTCATGAACATGACCAGGGTTTGACTTGAAAAGGTCATGCCCTTATCGCGTCGTGCGTTATATCAATTTTGAATATTAGGCGCACGACTCAGTCAAACCAACATGATGCTTACAATGGAGACAACAAGAAAACCTTTTTCTCGCGCAAAACGAAACTCGCCGTCGCGGTGATGGCAGCGCTACACGCAAGCGCAGTAGTTTCTCAAACTGATACGCAAGACACCAATCTAGAGATTGAAGAGATTTTGGTGGTTTCAAAGAGCGCAACTTACGCGAACAACGAAATCAACGAGAGCATGAAGCTCCAAAACTCTAGCATTACTAGCATTAACAATTTGATTGATAACTTGCCAGGTGTGACAGTACACGAAGGCGACGCATTTGGTTTCGACGACTGGTCGACCGCTATTACCGTTCGTGGTTTTCAGACTAATCTTGCGGAACAGCAGGTGGGATCCACTATCGATGGCTTACCGAATGGCGGCTCAAACTACGGCGGTGGTGCGAAAGCAAACCGTTACATCGACACAGCTAACTTAGCAACAATCGAAGTTGCCCAGGGTACCGCTGACATCTCGTCACGTTCACTTGAGTCTCTCGGTGGAACGCTAAACTATGTCACATCAGATCCAGAGATGGAGGAGCGTGTGCGGGTTGAATATCTTAGCGGGCAATACGACGCTAAGCGATTCTACACCCGTTATGATTCTGGTCTGATCGGTGGCAAAACCCGTTTTTCTGTTTCAGCATCGCACCAAGAAGCAACCGATTGGATGGAAGGTTCGGCTCAAAATGAGCGTGATCATTTCGCTGCGAAGATGGTCTCTGAATTAGATGCGGTGACGCTGAGCGCCTATCTTTCAATCGACGAGATCCACGAAGACAACTACCAGCGAGTGTATTCAAAAGCGGATTATGTTGAATACCCAAATTGGGACCAATTGATTGGGAACTGGACAAACACACCCTACACTAACCAGACTTATCGTCGGGGTTGGTCGACCCTGCGTGAAAATTTATTTGCTTACGGCAAGATGAAGTGGGATGTCACTGATAGCATCACTCTTGATGCCGCTGCTTATTACCACGATAACGAAGGTCGTGGAGATTGGATTCCGCCCTATTTAGTCGACGTCGTGGCAGATGGCAGTGGTAATCCCGAAAGCGAGTTTTCTGGTGCTCGGGTTCAAGGCGGCTCTGCTTTGGGTACCATTTTCTTTGTTGACGGCAACGGTGTGGCTCTGAGTCCGCAAGCAGGGTGTGTCTCGTCGATTACCTTTCCTTATGGCGGTGCCGGCGCTCAGTATGATCCTGCCTGCTACGCAGCGAATGCCATTCCGGTGCAGTCATACCGACACACGCATTACCAAAAAGAGCGTACTGGTTTTACTGCTGACCTGACATGGAACACCAGTGACAACAACGTCTTGCGTGCTGGCGTATGGTACGAAGATGGTGATCGTGAAGAGTATCGCGACTGGCATAAACTGACAGATGCCCGGATTGGAATCGAATTTGAGAATCCAGCCTATTGGGTACAGTACAGCCGAGCCTATCCTCAAGACGTCTTGAAGTGGTACGTCGAAGACAGTCTGACTTTGGGTGACCTCAAGTTAACCTTGGGTGCGAATCAATATCTGGTTGAAGTATCCAGACAAGATAAGTTTGGTGACAGCTCGAATACAGTGCTCGATTCCGATTCTGACGTGCTAATGTCGGCCGGCTTCGTGTATGAGACGCCCATGGACGGCTTGAGCGTTTTTGGCGGTTTGGCCGAGAACTTCAAGTCGATCTCGGACAATATTCTAGAGCGTGAGTCTGCCGATCTTGCGCAGCTAGAACCAGAAACTTCGGACGTGATGGAAGTCGGTCTGCGTTATACCGGTGATCGTTTATATGCCACAGCCACTTATTTTGATTCGCAGTTCGAGAATCGGATTATCTTTTTGGCACCCGGCAGCAGCGCTGGTAATGATTACTTGATCGGCAATGATGGCACCTATTTCAACGCGGGTGGTATCGACTCTTCTGGTCTGGAAATCGCCGCGACGTTTAACGTGGATGCAAACTGGTCGGTATACGGTGCGTTTACCTCACTCGACTCAGTCTATAAAGGGTCGGGTAATAGTGCAGTGGATGCCGAGAATGGTATTTTTGCTGGCAACGATGTAACCGGTATTCCCGAGACCATGTGGGTAGTGTCTGTTGATTATACGAACGACACGATAACAGCGGGTTTGAGTGCAAAGTCGACCGGCGAGCGCGCGGTGAATACAGCGAACTCTTGGTATGCTGACGAGTACACTTTACTCGACGCATATGTGTCGGTATCGGGTGAGCGTTTGTCTGAATCGCTGTCGGGTTTCCGTCTACACGCTCAAATCTTCAACTTGGCGGATGAGCGCTATGAGGGTGTTGTGAGCTCTAACGCGATTTGGTTAGGTGCACCTCGCACAGCGACTATTGGATTAACGTTCGACTTCTAACTGTGCTTTGATCGATATGGGAGACCCTTGTGGTCTCCCATTTTTTTACCGGTGACTAAAGAAAACTCAGTCTGCCAGATCGACGCGCAACCTTCTCAGAATGAATGACCTTTGTGCTGTAAGTCTTCAGCTCAACGGTACTGACCGCGACATAATCAGCACGAATCATTTCTCGATCAAGCACTAACCGCAAATACCCCTGATACAGGTTGCTGGTCCACCGAATATCGGGAGCATGCGCCATAAAGGCCGCATCAATTAGCGCCGCTGTGTCTCTGTCAAAACCTTGCTCTACAAAGTCGCCCGGCGAGGAAATTCCGGTTGTGCCCAATTCGACCCCCATCGACTCACCGCTTTCATCTGTTAGGTGATTTGCCCAGAAGCTGTGGCTGTCCCCCGTGAGGACAACGAGATCTTGCACGCCGACTGCTTTACACATCTGATAAAGACGCTCGCGTGCCCAGGGGTAACCATCCCAGGTGTCTGGATAGAAGGGGAGATTCCAACGACCCTTCCAAAGTAGATCGGCACCTGATGAGGGCGATGGCATGGTGAAACCCATGCTCTCGAGATGGGGTACTGGTGTTTTCGCCATGGGAATTGCATTCCCCATCAGCCGCCATGGGATGTCACTCGCAGTCGAGTGAGCCAGTTCCTGCATCAGGAATTGCTCCATTTTCTCTGATAGCATGGGGCGATCTGGGGCGCCGAGCACTGCACGCTGAAATTCGGCAGCCTCTTCTTGCGTTGTGATCTTGTCGACATAGTCCCCGTAATCCACTTGAAGACTCCGCGCCGTGTGACGTGATTCGACCGTTATCAAGTGCGCTAGATCGCCAAATTGATAGGCGCGCCAGAACTCGCGGCGCTCGAGACCCGCGTCTGGCTCTCTGATGGGCATCCACTCATAGTAGGCTCGGATTGAACTGTCTCTGCGATCCAGCCAGTTGCCTTCGGTTGGGAACTGATGGTTTTGGGCGCCGCCCACCCAAGGATTATTGGTGCTTTCGTGGTCGTCCCACACTAGCAGTAAAGGCTTTGCTGCGTGCATCTTCTGGGAGTCAGGATCACTTTTATACTGGGCATGACGCTCTCGGTAGTCCGCTAAAGAAACGATCTCGTGAATGGGTTTGTGCGAACGATTTAAGCGCAGGCCTTCTTGTACGCCCCATTCAGTAGCACCGTATTCATACAGGTAGTCACCAAGGTGAAGCACGAAGTCTACGGCCTCATCTTTGGCGATCGCATCGTACGCATTAAAGTAGCCAAAGGCGTAGTTCGAGCATGACGCAATAGCAAGCCCCAAAGTGTCTAATCTGCCCATTGGTAGGGTTCGAGTCATGCCGGTAACAGAGACGGCAGGACCGCACTGAAATCGATAGTGATAACGATTATTGGCTTGCAATCCCTCGACTACGACTTTCACGGTGTAATCAAAATACTCATTAGTGATCGTCTCGCCACTGGCAATGATCTGGTCAAAAGTCGCGCTCTTGGACACTTGCCAGAGTACTGTTTGTGGCTCTGATACCTGAGAAACGCGCGTCCAAATAACGACGCTGGTGTGATCGGGATCACCGCTCGCAACGCCGTGTTCAAAGGTCGGCTGTGGCTTCTGGCCGAGAGCATTTGCGGTCATCAACAGTGGCGATGCAGCCAGGCCACGTAACACATCTCTTCTTTTCATATGAACTCCAAGTTACCGATAGGACGCCCAGATCTTGTCAGAATTTTATGACAGAGAGATGCATGGTGTCGGTATGAATGCTGCGTATTCGGACTGTGCAACAAATCGCTGGTTGCCTGCGTGCTTCTGTTGAGCGAGTACTTTGTGTGGTTCAATTGCGCCGGTATTTATCGAGATTAGGTGGTAAGGTCTTGCTTATAGCAAGTCAGTTTGTTGTCGGTGGGTTGGGCCCTTGACCCACATACACTGCTCACTTAAGTTGTTTGCCAGGGGCTCTTAAGGCATAGTCACTGGGTGGTTTGTCTTCTTCGAGTAATGCGTTATGCGGTTGTTTCTGTTGGCTTTAATTGTTTGTGGCGCCGGGGTTCTAAGTGCGACAGACGCTTTAGCCCACGCTGTGACACAGGGTGACAAAGGGTACATTCAGGAAGTGACGGGTGTTCACTTGTTCCCCTTCTTGTACTTAGGCGCGAAGCATATGGTTACTGGCTATGACCATATTTTATTCTTGCTGGGCGTGGTTTTTTTCCTCTATCGAATGAAAGACATCGCGATCTACGTGAGTCTGTTTGCGCTGGGCCACTCTGTGACCATGCTGGCAGGTGTGTTTTTTGACTTTGGCATTAATAGTTATCTCATCGACGCGATCATCGGTTTCTCTATTGTGTATAAAGCGCTCGATAATTTGGGCGCCTATCAGCGTTGGTTTGGGTTCCAGCCGAATACCAAAGCAGCAGTTCTGATTTTTGGGTTCTGTCACGGGTTTGGACTGGCGTCTAAGATTATTGAGTACGATATTTCGCCGAACGGATTAGTCCAAAACTTGCTGGCTTTTAATGTCGGTGTCGAAATAGGACAGTTGTTGGCACTGGCTGCAATTCTCATTCTGATAGGATTTTGGCGTCGCCAAGACAGCTTTTTAAAGCAGGCATATACCGCCAATGTCATCATGATGACAGCCGGTTTTCTATTAGTCGGCTATCAGCTTGCCGGCTATTTTGTGAGCGCTTAGCCCTCGTTGTTAACTGAAGTAATCGAGTGAGGTGTGTATGTATAACTCAGATATCCCTAGCCGAGCTGAACTCCCCAGTGCCGAGCGATTGTTACGTTCAACCCTGATCGCATTGGTTACTGCGATGATATTGCTCTTTACCGTGGTATTGCCCTCGGAATACGGTATTGATCCTACCGGTGTGGGTTGCATGTTGGGATTAACGGCGATGGGAGAGATCAAGCAGCAATTGCTCGAGGAAGCAGAGCAAGAGGCAACGCTCGCCACAAGCACTGAGCCGGCAGAAGTAGTGGTTACTCCGCCTGTGCCAGATACGGACATGTCTGCCCCCGAACTGGTCACGGCAGACGCATCTCAGCCCTCGGAATCTCTCGCAGTGGCAGAGACAGAGACAGCTTGGGATGACACCCTGGTCATCCAGCTCGAGCCGGGCGAAGCAGCAGAGGTAAAAGTACAAATGACGGCAGGTGCGAAGCTCGTGTTTGAATGGATTGCAGATCCTGGCCACCTGAATTCCACTTGGCACGGGAATGGCACTGCAGGAGAGAAAGCGACTTATCGCAACGGTCGTGCAGAGAATTTTCGAGAGGGGGAGCTGATACCCTCTTTCGATGGGCGTCACGGCTGGTTCTGGCGCAATCGTTCGAACGACACCGTGACACTAACGCTCAATGTGCGAGGCAATTACTCTTCGATCAAACGTGTTTTGTGAAACCCCGTCAATGCGGAGCAGTCCCCTCGACCATTCCCATCTGCCACAGAATGAAAGCGAACTCTTCAGCAGTTTCCTTGAGTGAGTTCCACCTTCCTGATTGTCCACCATGGCCAGCGCCCATATTGGTTTTCATCAACAGCAAGTTGTCATCTGTTTTCAAGGCTCGTAGCTTGGCAACCCACTTAGCGGGCTCCCAATAGGTCACGCGTGGATCATTAAGCCCGGCGGTAACTAGCATCGGAGGATATGCCTTGGCCACGACTTGGTCATAAGGCGAATAAGAGAGGATGTAGGCAAAAGCTGCTTTGTCGGTGATAGGATTACCCCATTCCTGCCATTCGCCAGGCGTCAGTGGCAGCTTCTCGTTGAGCATGGTGTTCAGCACATCCACGAAAGGAACATGGGCAACAATCGCTCCGTACTGAGCGGGGTCTTGATTGATGATGGCGCCCATTAATTTGCCACCTGCTGAGCCTCCGCTTGCAGTGACGCTGCCCTCAGCAGTGTAACCTTTGGCAATCAAACCGCGCCCGACGTCTACGAAATCGTTAAAGGTATTGGCTCGCTCGAACAGTTTACCCTGCAGATACCAGCGTCGGCCTAAATCATCGCCACCGCGAATGTGCGCGATAGCGTAGGCAAAACCGCGGTCGACCAGTGACAGCCGCGTGGTCGAGAAATAAGGTGGTGTGGCATAGGCATACGCGCCATAGGCATAAAGGTGCAATGGGCCGGGTCCATCAATCGCTGCTGTCTTGAGAATATCGGCTCGGTCCTTACGCATGACAATACTGACCGGTACCTGGGTGCCATCGCGGGCTTCGATCATTAACCGTTCGGTGACATATTGGCTGGAATCATAGCCACTCGGGATTTCCTGTTGATTGAGTTGCTCTAGAGTGCTGTTGGCAACGTGGTAATCAAAGACTGTGCGCGGTGTGATCATGCTTTGATAGGCAAGCCGCAATTTGGTCACGGCATACTCAGGATTATTGGATAAACCCACGGTATAGCTGGCTTCGGGAAACTCAATACGCTGAGCTTTCGCGGCTGTATCATAGGTGCGCAGTTCGATCTGGTCGAGCCCATTCAGCCGTCCCTCGGTAACGAAAAAATCCTGAAATAACTGAAAGTCTGTGAGATAAAATTCGTCTGAACCGGCCACTACAGTAGTCCATTCGTGGGGCTTCGCGAGTGTTGCTTTCGCCAGTCGGAAATTGACATGATCGTCATTGGCCATAACGAAGAGCTCGCCATCACGGATATCAATTCGGTACTCAACGCCTTTGCTCCGAGCCTTCACGAGGATCGGTTCGGAAGTGGGGTCGGCAGCCGGGATCAGTCGAACTTCTGTGGTCTCGTTATCTCCGCTCACGATGAGTAACCAGTCCTTTTGGACGGATAGAGCTGTGCCCACGCTGAAGCTTAGGTCTTGCTCTTGATACAGCGTGACATCCTCGCTGTTGGGGGTGCCAATGACGTGCAACTTAGCTTCGAGCGTCCGCCATTCCTCGTTCGCGGGGCCGTAAACCAGAGCGGTATCATTTGCGACCCAGACTAAATCCCCTCGCAAATTCTCGAGCACATCGGGCAGGTGTTCGCCAGTGCTTAGGTTTTTAATCCGAGCGGTGTAGCGCTCCGACCCATTGGTATCCGTTGAATAGGCCAGATAACGGCCGTTTTGGCTGACCGTGGCGGCACCCAGACGAAAATACTCCAGACCTTCGGCCAACGCGTTCTCATCTAAAAGGAGCTCTGCTGCGCCCCCTTCGACTGGCTTACGCCAGTGTTTACGATACTGCGCGCCCTCTTCGAACTCACTCCAGTAAAGGTAATCACCATTCTGTTGGGGAACCGTGCTGTCGTCTTCTTTGATGCGTGCCCGCATCTCGGTGAACAGGGTCTCAATCAGTGGGGCCTGCTCGGTCATATGCGCGTCAAAGTAAGCATTCTCGGCTTTGACGTAGTCGAGCACGTCTTCATCGTCGACTATGGGATACGACTTATCATAGAGCCAGTCATAGGGATCTTCGATGGTGATGCCATGGTGGGTATAGCTGTGCGCTCTCTTCTCGGCTACGGGTGGACTGAGTTTGGCTGGGTCAGAATTTGCACTGGTCGGAGTTGAG
>DOVB01000232.1:0-702 GCA_003520285.1 Halieaceae bacterium | reverse complement strand
ATCCTTTCCCTGTACATCGAGGCCACATGCATAGCACACGCTGTCAAGTTGGAGTATCTTATCTATCAAAGGGGCACTCGCTGCGGCACTGCATCAGGCGCTTGTTGCAACGACCCAAGTCCAATCTCGATCAGTAGTTGCTAAGTAAACATCTCGAAGGATTTAGTCTGTGAGTAAAGCCAATAATACGATACCTATCCGTGTAGAGTACCGCGATCAAATTGCTACCGTCAGCCTGTGTCGATCGGATGCGCGGAATGCTCTGAGTTCGAGCATGTTGCAAAAGCTCCATGACATTGCGCGAGATCTGCAAGATGATTACGAGACTCGAGCAGTCGTATTACGCAGCGAAGGTGATACTTTTAGTGTCGGCGCCGACTTGAATGAAATTAGCTCGAATGGCCTCGCTGAAGAAAAGCCTCCTGCGACAATGCTGCAGTTGCGCAGAACAGCCGAATTCGGCGCAAAGCTGATGCAGGCGGTTGCTGATATCCCCCAGCCTGTCATTTGTGCTATCCAAGGTATTTCCACCGGTGGCGCGACCTGCATAGCATCTGCTTGTGACTTCAGAATCGCGAGCCGAGATGCTCGCATGGGTTATGGCGAAGTGAAGCTCGGCATGAACTTGATGTGGAACGCTGTGCCGACCTGCATTCATTTGGTGGGGCCTTCACGGGCTAAACAAATGATCATGACGGGACG
>DOVB01000204.1 GCA_003520285.1 Halieaceae bacterium | reverse complement strand
TTGGCGATGACGACTATCGGGGATTGTGCTATCGAGCACATGCTGCTTATGAAGGGTGTTTACTCTTAGACTGAAAAAGGTAAAAGTCACCCTCGCGATAGGTAAATGCATCAATGCAGGAAGATCCACAAATACTGGTGGATCGACTCAATCTACCTAATAGATGGCTACCTGAAGCGGCAGGGGCCGACTAAAGAATATCGCTGGCTCAGAAAAACCCGATGCCAAGTTCGAGCAATAGTCTACCGGACGCTCGAATGACGGGAATGTGTCGAAGCCTATATTAAGTCCTTAAAGGCATCGATATACCCGGCAAAAGTTGCCTTGATGTTTTTCTCGGTAAGCCCAAAATCCTCTAAGGAGTAGTCATGCGGTGGGCGAGAGTCGCGCTGGTTTTGGTCTCTATGCAGCTGCATCGCAGCAAGAGATTCACTCGTTGTTTTAACATCAATAAAGTTAAAGATGCTCCGAGTTGTTTGTTCCGGGTTACCGAGTAACTCTTTGAAGCTAATATCAATAAACTGACCTTTGCTAGCCTGTCGCACTTTCATCGCATGACGCGTGCCAGTAGCAAAAATTCCACTCCATTGTTTGCCAACTAAATTGGGGGCTACATCGTTCGCTTGAGTTATCCAGAGGTTATAGTTGAAGCTACAGATTGATGGAATGGTGTCTATCGGGTCGCGATGTGTTGAGATAATTTTTGCGTCCGGGAAAGTGTCGATTAGCTTGTCTAAGAAATGCAGGTGATGCGGGGTTTTTAACAACCAACGCTTATTGTCATTGTTGCCACTGCGGTGTTTCTTCTGCCATTGCAGGCTCTGTAATTGGAGTTTAAGGTAGTCATAGCCTGGCTGATTGTCATTGTTGAATAACCAGTTGCTATAACTGGGCGTGTTACAAAAGGCCGGCGGTACGGTGCTGTAAAAACTGTGTTCTAGAAGGAGAATGTCCTCGTCTGCCCCCAAAGGATCCATCGGGTGAATGGCCGCGATTTCTGGGTTCGCCCGCAGGAGCGCAGAGACTTCCGTTTCAGCCAGCGTTAGTCTTTCATCTTTCACTGATGTATCCCAGTCCAAGAATGGTGCTGGATTGCGTACTTCATACCATAGTGGGGCGAAGAAACGCTCATCGCTCGCCAACACTCTGTGTAACATTGTGGTTCCCGTTCTTGGTAGCCCAACGATCACAACTGGAGCACTTATCTGCTCATCAAGTATTTCGGGATACAATCGTATCCACTCGCTCTGGCGCAATCGGTTTTTCAGGGTATTAAGTACCCGCTCGTATTGAATAAATCGTCCAGCTCGGTTGAGGTTTGCTTCGTTGCTGAGCGAGTAAAGCAGAACATCAAAGGGCTCGCGGAAGGAGTTATCGCCAAAATTATTTAGCCCAGTTTCAGCTGCGGCCTTCGCTAGTAAATCATCTCGATTAAAATTCACTTCTGGTATCTCGCACTCGGTCATGAATCTATGCCCTCAAAGCTGGTCAAACTTGATGACTTTGGTTTGAATTGGTGGAAACTCCTTTGCGTCAATCCAGCGAAATAACATGCCGCCTTCGTTGTGTCCGGCGGTTGAAATCCAGTTTGGGTAATCATTGCCTGGGTCTCTATGTGCTACCACAAGCGTGACCGATCCATCATCGGCGAATTTAGAAGAACGACTATTAAAAGAGACGGGATAGTATCTATAATCCAGAGACTCCATCCAATAATTCGATACTTGAAAGTTCCAGTCCTCGCATTCAGGAATTCGTGTTGGTTGAATTAACAAAGCTTCATCGTCTTCTAGCAGCCAATGGCTATTGTGATAATGAATTTTCTCATTACCCCCAACTTTGAGGCACATATCTTGGTCATTTGCGGGTAGTTGATTGGTGTGGGCTTTGAACTGATTGATCCACTCACTAAATAACCCGCTAGTCCCCTCTACAAACGATACTGCGCGTAAAAGTTTTTCGGCGAACTCGTTTGCGTTCAAAAAAGGCAGCGACCCAGCGTTTAAACAACGAATTTTGAATTGCGCGGGACGCTCCTTGCGGGCGTTGCAATATTGGCGAACGATGAGGTTATCACTCTCAGGACGCATCGGCAGCCAGTTACAATCGTCAGCCGGTTTTTTGGCGCTGACAACAATCTTAAATGAGCCATCCTCATCGATAGCTATTTGATCACTGGTAAGCGCTCCAGTTGGCCGCATATGACCAGTTGTGGCATAACTCCCACTTTTAGTCGCTACTGAGAAATACTCTATTTCGCCAGTTTCTCCTTCTATGAGATATTCGTAGTCACCGCTAATGCAGCAATTGAGGTAGTAGTTATCTGGGTTATCGTTTCCAATTTTAATGGTGTCGTGCGAGAGGCTGTAGAAGGTGGGGTATCTAGCATCTGAACCTTCGACCGCAGACTCTAGCCCTGCTCGCAGCAACCTCGTCAGATAGCGGTAGCCTTCAGCCTGAGTCAGTGGGTCTTTTGGCGCTGAATCGTCTGCTATGAAGTCACCCGCTTTTTTGAGGCGATCGCAAAATTGGTTCCAAGTGTCTTTGTTCATTATCTCTGTCTCGTAAGCATCTAGTTACAGCTGTCTCTACACATATCCTTTGCCGAAGTGGGCATTCATTTATTCCTTTCATCCCGGAGATTTGCTCCAAATGGCTGGCTTCGGTAGTTCATTTGATCCCAGATAGATTGGTCTTTTTTCACAAACAAAGGGAACTGACTGCAAAAAGGCTTGTCACCAGGGTTCTAGGTACTTATTTTATTCGCCTAACAATGGTAGGTCTCGCGACTAGTGTGCAAAATACTCCCCGCCGTTCACGTCTAAACTTGCCCCCGTTACTGAGCAAGCATAATCAGAAGCCAGCATCATTGCAGCCTTTGCGCAATCGCCGTCTTCGGGAATATCACCCAGAGCAATATTCTCTGCAATTTTGGCTCGTTCTTCTTCAGGTGTAGTGCCATTTTCCTGCGCCTTCAGGGTGCAGAAGATTTGGACCCCCGGGCCCCACATCCAACCCATAAAAACGGAGTTGACTCTGATTCCATCTTTACCAACTTCTTGTGCCAAGTGTGTTGCTGCACTGGCAAGAGCTGCTTTTGATGCGGCATAGCCGCCGTGAGTGAGCATGGGTTTTCTGGTTGCCATCGTGTTGATCATAACGATCGATCCTCCACCGTTGTCCCGCATAGCTGGTATCACCTTTTGTGACATAGTCAGTGAGCCGTAGAGGTTGACGTCAAAAGTGGCGCGCCACTCACTAAAGTTGGCAGATTCAACTCGATCCCATGAACCAGTATGGTAAGCATTGTTGAATAAGCAATTAACTCGGCCAAATTTTTCGAGCGTTTGTGCAACTAAACTCTCACATTGTGTAGCATCTGTTATGTCGGTTTTTACACAAAGTGTCTTAGCGTCGTTGTCAAGATCCTTAATTGCTTGATCGAACTGTTCCATACTCGCTTTCGTGCGGGCAGCCATGACCACATGGCCGCCTTCCTTAGCAATGAGTAGGGCAAGATCCCCACCCATCCCTGGACCTATTCCTGAAACAATACAAACCTTGTCTTTTAATAGCATATGAATCCTCTTATCTGTTTTTGTGCATTATCAATTCATAAATTCTTCATTGCGTGGCGTTGTTATGATTGAGCCCGGTGAGATTGGCGTCATTGATTTTGAGGGCTCCTTGTTCCGGTATCACACCATAAAAGACTCCGCGAGTAATATGGAAGCGATAGTTGCGTATGAGAATCTAAAGTTATGTAAACGTATCGTTATCAGAACGATTAGCAGGTAGTCAACCTCCGGTAACTGAGCCGCTACTGCGCTATTCTTGATAATGCTTTGCATCGTGGCCTCCTTTTACTGATAGAAGTTGCTGCACATCCGGCCCAACGACACTTGGGTGCTGTTGATGGCAGTATCGAGGGCTGTAAGGCACGAAGCGGCACTAGTAAATAATTGCTTCACCGAAAGTCGTGGTGTCTCCCAAAAGAGAGCGTTGAGAAGGAGGCTGGTTGCCATTGATATCCTTGATACCATAGAACTCTGCCAATTCAGCGCCTATCCAGACCTTGCCTGATCTATCCATGAGTTCAGGATCACGCGCAAGTGCGTCTATAACGAGACCGCTGAACTGGGGTGTCTCCATGGAGCTTTGGATATCTGCGTACTGTTTAGGCCGGATACTCATCGCGCGATTCGTGCGTGCGGTACTCAAGAGACCTAGCCAAAGCGATATCACTGCGATATTGAAGGGGCGGAAATCAACAGCCATATCGTGAGCCATTTTATCTACTCCCGCTTTACCAGAGCCATAAGCCGGCCCGTGTGCGTAGATGCGACCACCGTAAGATGAAGTGTTGACAACCAGGCCCCGGCCGTTAGCGAGCAAAAGGGGAGCGGCAAAGTAGCTGGAAACATAGTGTGATCTCAATCCGACATTAAGTATGTCTACCTGATCTAACGACTTATTCCAGAATGGCGAGGCCTCCGTCAGGCCGTCTGGCAGATGTGTTGCGTTGTTTACGAGAATATCGAGCCGTCCCTGCTCGCTTCTGATCTGATCAAAGACATCCTCTACTTCTTTATCGTCGCTATGGTCACAGACTATCGGTATGCCTCTACCGCCAGCCGCGTTTATTGCTTTGGCTGTGGCGTAGATCGTACCCGGTAGTGGCGAGTCACCCTCTTTCTTGGAGCGACCAGTCACATAGACTATATCTCCAAAGCTGCCCAATGCTATCGCAATCCCCATCCCTGCGCCGCGACTAGCGCCTGTTACAAGCGAAACTCTCTGCATAAAATTGGTCATTATGTTTACCTGTGAAAATATTGGACACGTAACTGCAAAGTGGCCTCTTTGAGCAATAATTTGGTCATAGAGCCTTGATCAACATTAGCTGTGAGCCCTTATCGGAATGTATACGCCGCGCGAAAAACCATCAAAGAATTTGTATGACGGATCCGTATTGTCTCTTCTGCCAATAAGCGCACCCGACACGAGGGGATGATCTAGATCCACTGAGGACGGATCCTGCACAGTCGCCCAATCGGCAAGCGCTGCACGGTGTGAAAACTTCCAGACATCATCACGGCGCTCGTATTTGTCTAGGTAGCGACCACCAATGAGCAGATCAATGCTGTGGGTTTCAGTTGCGACGCGATGGAACGCAATTACATAGACCTCTCCTTCCGCCTTATCTCCGTCAAGCTCGATATTGTGTGTGGTAGTGCTGTGATGAAGAATTTCCATTGGGGCCTGAATTTCGGGCAGCTTATCAATGAAATCCATGGCCAGACCTTGAAAGAAACTTCCGTGATCATCGAGGGCATCTTCATGATAGAGGCTTCGCATTAGCTGATGATCCTGCCGATCAGCCGCTCGACAGTAGATATTTACAAGCGTTCTAATTGCTTCCAGATCGAGAAGTCTCTGGATATCGGTAGGCATAAGATACCTCAGTTGTAAGGATTAGATTGGCCAAAGGAAAGCATAAACCGCTCACTTGGAAAATACCAGATGGTCATCAAGCAGCGTAATCGCCGAAAATTCTCCCTGTGTTACCAAATCTCAAGCAGGCTTTGCCTTCCTGTAACTGAAAAATCTGAGTTCTCATTCCGGATTTAGTAGCATCGCGGGATACTGATTTAAAGCCAGTTCCTGGTACTTACCATTAAGCTGGGAGCGTATTGTCCATAACTTTGACTTACTCGGTTTTGTCAATAAATACAATCAATTATCATCACTGGTCTTGATTTTCTTCTGACCTTCTGGTTGCCTTCGTTTATCTAATTCCAACGCTGTAGATGCCATCTCATCCCGTCCTATCATATGGGTACAGCAATGGGCACAGGAAAGGCTATTGGTTCTGTTGAAACACCAAGACTGAGGTCTCTAATTTTTACGATACCCCTAATTACCCCCTAAATACTCTTCAATGTGTTAAAACTGCATAGGACTAAACCAGACTAACAGACAATAAAAAAGCCCGTAAACACAAGGCTTACGGGCCTTTATGGTACTACTTTGGATCAAAGCTGGTAGCTTACATCATACCGCCCATGCCACCCATACCGCCCATGCCACCCATATCAGGCATGCTGTTACCAGATCCGCCTTCTTCTACAGCGTCGGTGATCATGACTTCAGTGGTAATCATCAACCCGGCGACAGAGCCCGCAGCTTGCAATGCGGTTCGTGTCACTTTGGCAGGGTCTAGAATACCCATCTCGATCATGTCGCCATAAACGCCAGTCGCCGCGTTGTAGCCGAAGTTGCCTTCGCCTGACTTCACTTTGTCGAGTACAACAGAGGCTTCATCACCGGCGTTGGCTACGATCTGACGGAGTGGACCTTCCATCGCACGCAGTGCCGCATTGATACCGTGAGTCTGATCTTCGTTATCACCTGTCAGGCCCTGAATTGCAGTAAGCGCGCGCACAAGTGCAACACCGCCACCCGCTACAACGCCTTCTTCGACAGCCGCTCTTGTTGCATGCAGAGCATCTTCAACGCGCGCCTTCTTCTCTTTCATTTCCATCTCGGTAGCGGCACCAACTTTAATGACGGCTACACCGCCAGCCAGTTTCGCGACACGCTCTTGGAGCTTTTCACGATCATAGTCCGAAGACGTATTTTCGATCTGAACGCGGATCTCTTTGACTCGTGATTGAATCGCAGCTTTATCACCCGCGCCATCAATGATGGTCGTGTTGTCTTTGTCCATGGTCACGCGTTTCGCAGTACCCAGGTGCTCAAGTGTCGCTGATTCCAGGTCGAGACCGACTTCTTCAGAAATTACGACACCACCAGCTAGCGTGGCGATATCTTGCAACATCGCTTTGCGACGATCCCCGAAGCCAGGCGCCTTACACGCAGCAACCTTCACGATACCGCGCATGTTGTTGACTACCAGAGTAGCCAACGCTTCGCCTTCAACGTCTTCCGCAATAATCACTAGAGGCTTAGAGGCCTTCGCAACTTGCTCTAGTAGTGGCAAGAGCTCGCGGACGTCGGTGCCCACCTGAGCTTTCACCCGAGCAATCGCATCATCAACAATGTTGGCGGGGGTCCATAACGCATCACAGTCGCAGAGTTCGAGCAAAAAATGTTCGAACAAACGTTGACCTTGCACAGTATGCGTCACTTCTGGGTGAAACTGGATGCCGTAAAACGGTTTGGTTGTGTG
>DOVB01000004.1 GCA_003520285.1 Halieaceae bacterium | reverse complement strand
ATTGCCGATCTCAGGTGCATTGAGTGCGATAATATTCTCGACGCTCATGCGATCATCGTTGATAGACGTCCAGATATCGTATTGCTCGACTGGATGCTACCCGGTGGCAGTGGTATCGAGTTGTTGCGACGTTTAAAACGCGACAAGGTCACTGAAGAAATCCCTGTCATTATGCTGACCGCGAAAACCGCCGAAGACAATCTCATTCAAGGTCTCGATGTTGGTGCTGATGACTATATTACTAAGCCCTTTGCACCGCGGGAGCTGATAGCAAGAATTCGCGCTCTGTTGCGCCGCAGTGGCGCGATGCCCTCGAGTGAACGTCTAGAGGCTGGTGAGTTGGTGCTCGATATGAGTAGTCATAGGGTCTTTCTAGCGGGCGAGCCACTCAGCATGGGGCCAACCGAATATAAGTTGTTGGCATTCTTTATGGCTCATCCAGAGCGGGCCTATACGCGTGGACAGTTGCTCGACCAAGTCTGGGGCGGCAACGTATATGTGGAAGAACGAACCATCGATGTACATATTAGAAGGCTTCGTAAAGCGCTCCAGACCGAGACAACCGATTGCAGCCATTTGGTGCAAACGGTGAGAGGTACTGGCTATCGCTTTTCACCACCGGGTATCTGATCTTCTATGCGCGCAATAGGGCGGTGGTATCGTGAGGTTCAGACGGTTGTTGTGCTGCTCGGTATCGCCCTGGGCTTGGGTTTTTGGCTCGGATACCCAATAGAGAGTGTTGCGCTTGTTCTTGGCTGGAGATTATCGGTTTATCTGTGGCACCTGAGGCGCGTCCTGCGATGGATTGATCAGCCCGAAACCGAGCCACCGGAAGGCGCGGGTGCTTGGGGAATGATGCTCGATCAGATGTATACCATCGCACGTCATAATCGCGATGCTCGTTCGCGACTGCAGCATACGGTTGATTATCTGCGAGACTCGTTCCGGTCTCTCCGTGACGGGGCTATTTTGGTGGATCAGAACGGATTGATAGAGTGGTCCAATACCTCTGCTCAGCGTTTGCTCGGATTGCGATACCCCCAGGATAAAGGACAGAATGTACTGAGTCTGGTGCGCTATCCTGATTTCTCAAGTTATCTCCTTGCAGGTGACTACCAAGAGCCTTGTGTGGTCAAAAGTACGGGATATCCGGCAACGCATTTTCAGGTTGAGATCAGTTCATTTGGTGCTGGTGATCGACTTATTTTGGTCAGGGACATCACCCGGTTTGTGCAGATTGAGCAGACACGTCAGGATTTTGTGGGCAACGTCTCGCACGAGTTGAGAACACCGTTAACCGTCATTACTGGCTATCTCGAGACCATGCTCGATAATGCCGATCAGCTGGCTCCCGCCTATTTGAAGCCTCTGCAGCAAATGTCACAGCAAGCGCAGCGGATGGAGAACCTGGTGAGAGACTTACTGTGGCTGTCTAAAATCGAGGCCCGAATTGGACAGGCACCAGATTTCGAGAACGTACATATTCCTTCATTGCTCACCGAAGTGGTTGCCGAGGTCTGTTCAGCATACCCTGAGGCGACCATTGAATTGATTTGTGAGACTTCAGAGTCTGTCCGTGGAGAGTATCGTGAGCTCTACAGTGCGGTCATTAATCTGGTGGTGAATGCGGTCAAGTATTCGCCCAAAGGCGCGCCAGTGTTGGTGACTTGGAAGCGCACAGATTCTGATACTTTAGCCCTGAGTGTTAGCGATAGTGGTTTGGGCATCGCTGAAGAGCATCTGCCGCGACTCACGGAACGTTTTTACCGAATTGATGAGTCGCGATCATATTCAGGCGGGGGCACGGGCTTGGGGCTGGCGATCGTAAAGCATGTAGCTGCCGGACATGATGCACGTCTGCACATCGAGTCGAAATTGGGGCATGGGAGCTGTTTTTCTCTTGAGTTCCTGACCTCTCAGGTCACGCCTGAAAGCCCACTGGAGACTGTTAGTTAGCATGTTAGCCGCCGTGCAACGCATACTAAGACTCTTAATATGGACTATAGCGTTGTTTGCAGTCAGCGCTCAGTCTAGTGATGCTCCCGATACTCGCGTTGCGAAGCTATCTAGCGTGGGCTCTGATACTCTCAGCGGTATGATGCGGAGTTGGGTCAGCCTCTACAGCACTCAATATCCTGACGTGGTTGTGCAAGTTCAGTCGAGCGGGTCTAGCACTGCCCCGGTGGCAATGCTAGAAGGTGCCGCGAGTATTGGTCCCATGAGTCGACCGATGACGCCATCGGAGCGCCTTGCCTTTCAAAACAAATATGGTTACCCAATTACCGAAATCATAGTCGGTGTCGACGCGGTTTCTGTGTTTGTCCATATCGATAATCCCTTAGAGTCTCTGTCCCTGCCTCAGCTCGATGCCATTTTTTCTTCGACTCGACGGTGTGGCGGTGAATCACGTCCGGAATTGTGGGGGGATTTGGGGGTTGTTGGCTCGGTGAGCACGCAACCCCTCAGCCTCTTTGGGCGTAATTCCGTTTCGGGAACCTATACCTTTTTCAGGCGGCAAGCGCTTTGTGGGGGCGACTTTGCGAGTAACGTGAGTGAGCAGCCAGGGTCCAGCTCGGTGGTGCAGTCGGTTGCGGTATCTTTGCGCGGCATTGGTTATACCGGTGTTGGCTTCCTGAGTTCGGGTGTCAAGCCCTTGGCTTTACGGCGGCATGATGGTGCTCCTGCCGTTTCGCCAACGGAAGAGAGCGCGATCAGTGGGCAATACCCATTGGCCCGCCCTCTATACCTTTACGTTAACCAACCCAAGGGCAAGGCAATAACCGGTTTGGAACGAGATTTTATTCGGGTTGTGCTGTCTGATTCCGGGCAAGAAGTGGTTTCGAAGTCAGGTTTTGTTGCCTTGCCACTGTCGCATCGTTTGCAAGTCAAAGCCGAGTTAGGGGTGTTATGAACACCCAAACTAGAGTTAAGCGCAGTAGATTGCGGCGTTCCGCTCTTGAACGAACAGTCACTTTGGCAGTGGTCACAGGCGGTAGTTTAGTACTCTTGGCTATCGCCTCAATTTTCCTATTTTTGGTGTGGCAATCAGCGCCGCTGTGGCTCGACAAGACCGATTTACAGCGTACCCAATATCACACTAATGCCCGTTTTGAAGCACCGACCACGCTCAGTGATCGACAGCTTTTGGTTCGCGAAACAAAAGCCCAGCGTACAGGCATACTCACTTTTTCGCCCACTGAGTCGGTAGCTACTTGGCGTCCGCTGGGAAATGAGGTCGCCTTGATTTCAACAGCTGCAGGCGACTCTGCAATCACCTTAGTGGTCCACGAAGATTGCACCATCAGCTTATACGAGGGCGTTGATTGGGGTGCGCCCGCGGTGTCTAAGGAAACGCCATCTCCACTGTGGCGCACTGTCTGCGATGAGCTGCCAATGACTGCAAAGATTGAGAGGGTGGCAGAAGGGCGCTATCAAATGGTGCTGCGGTACGCCAATGAGCTACACTGGCTTGAGGCCGTTCGGAAGCAGACGCCCCTTCGATCTTCGCTTGAGATCAGTATTCAGCCCCTGTTAGTGGTCGCTTCAAAATCGAATTATGACCAACACACCATACTTGCTGAGGGTCGCTGGTTACTCGAGTGGCATCAGCAAGGGGCTTATGCACTGCGCTCGGCAGATGGTAATCACATAGTAGAGGGGCAGATAGATCCACTACTCCCGGATACTCAGTTAGTGCGACTGGGATCGAGCTATGGTCTAGTCGGTATTTCTGAACAGTCTCAGTGGGTCTATTACGGTCTTGACCAGCATGGCGCAGAGCCTGCCCTAGCCTTACTCGATAAGCAAAAGTTGGCTTTTAATGGTCAGATTATGGCGATGGGGGCTGTGGGTCGTGGTGCTGCCGTTATTGAGAATAGTGGCATGGTCTCTTTCTATGATCCGTACACTCGCGGCACTGAGCGGATCCAGCTTGAGCTGACGGCGGAACATCGACAATTCGCATTGCATGGCATGATTACCGTTCTCTACGATGATTCAGTCGAGCTTTGGCGGGTTGAAAACCACAGCGCGAATATCCCATTGTTAAGTCTGTTTGGTGAACTGGCTTACGAGAGTTACGCAGAGTCGAGTTTTACTTGGCAAAGTACGGGTATCTCGCCCCTAAGTCCCCCGAAATTTTCGATTACGCCCTTGTTGTACGGGACCTTCAAAGCGGCATTTTATACTTTACTATTTGCCGCCCCCATGGCGATTGCGGCTGCGGTCTTCACTGCCTACTTTATGACGGCCAGTGTGCGTGCTGCAGTCAAGCCCAGTTTAGAGCTGTTAGCAGCACTGCCGACCGTGATACTGGGCTTGGTGGCAGGACTCTGGTTGGCCCCTTGGCTTGAGCACCACTTGCTGCATGTGGCTTTTGCGATCGTCCTTATTCCAGTGTGTTTGGTGGCGATGTCATTCATTTGGCGATTGTCCCCCGGTGGTTATTCGGAAAGTCAGCTCTCGGGATCTGAGCTCATTCTGACGATGCTTGCGGTTGGAGGGGGGATCTGGCTTGCTTGGTTGATTGGTAGTTATGTCGAGTCCTCTGTCTTCCCCGCAGGTTTGGTCAGCGCGCTGTCTGAACGTTGGGGTATCTCTTATGAGCAGCGCAACTCTATTGTTGTGGGTGTGATGATGGGCTTGGCGGTATTCCCAACGATATACACGATTGCTGAAGATGCGCTATTTGCTGTGCCCTCGCATCTGCGAGAAGGCGCCTTGGCAATGGGTGCTACCGAGTGGCAAACGGCACGAAGTATCGTATTGCCCACAGCGGCCCCAGGCATTTTGTCGGCCGTTATGATGGGTTTGGCTCGAGCGATTGGCGAAACCATGATTGTGTTGATGGCGACCGGCAATACGCCAATTATTGATGGCTTAATGACGACCGGAATGCGGACGATTTCAGCGACTTTGGCGATTGAAATGCCAGAGGTTGTGCCCAATACCCTACATTTCCACGTGCTGATATTTTTGGCTCTCCAGCTGTTCGTGTTTACTTTTCTGATCAATACCTTGGCAGATGTCGTGAGGCGCAGGTTGCGCCAGCGTCTGGAGCACCTGTGAGTTTTCATACCAGGCTGAAACGTCGCGCGCAGCGATGGCGATCTGATGACGCTATCATGTTTCTGTGCGGCGGGGCGGTTGCTCTTTGTCTATTGGCGCTGGCGGCTTTGTTTGCGTTACTCGTAGATCAGTCACGTTTACAGTTCTGGCCAGAGCCTGTGTATCAATGGGAAACTCAGGATGGTACCCGTATCACTGGGCAAATCATCGAGGAGTCGCCGTCGTCCTTGGTGATCTCCGTTGGACATCAAGCTAGCGATCCAAATTCGGTCAGAAGAGTCACTCGCTCAGAACTTGTTGCTCGCTCGCGACCGATCGATATTGTAAGAGTAGAACACGATGTTTTGGGCATCCTATATGGCGTTTGGATTGAGAGCGCAGAACCTGCAATTCTGAGCGTTACCCCGGAGTTCAAAGTGCCGATGCAGGGGGACGCTATTGTCCGCTGGTACTTTCCAAATCAACTTACGATTATTCAGAGCCTTCAGATATTTGCGGATAACATTGCCAACTTTTTATTTTTTGCGTCGCCAGACTCGCCGAGTGATGCTGGCGTATTTCCCGCTCTTGTTGGCACCGTTGTCATGGTGCTGTTAATGACCGTTTTTGTGATGCCACTCGGGGTGTTGGCTGCGATTTATCTGCATGAGTACGCGGCTCAAGGACGTCTCACTTCATGGATACGAGTGGCAGTACATAATTTGGCAGCAATTCCAAGCGTGGTTTATGGTGTGTTTGGATTGGGTGTATTTGTCTATGGATTGGGAAGCGAGATTGATAGCGCAATGTACAGCGACAGCTTGCCTAGCCCAACCTTTGGCGAGCCCGGTCTTTTGTGGGCGTCTCTGACGCTTGCGCTGCTGACTTTACCGGTCGTGATTGTCGCCACTGAAGAGGGGCTGGCAAGGGTGCCTCGATCAATCATCGAGGCCAGTTATGCCCTAGGTGCGACGAGAGCGGAAACTCTGTTTCGGCTTATCTTGCCGCTGATTGGCCCCGCCATGATGACTGGGTTGATTCTTGCGATTGCAAGGGCCGCGGGTGAAGTTGCGCCGCTCATGTTGGTTGGCGTGGTCGAATTTGCGCCCGACCTGCCCATTACAACCGATTATCCGTTCTTGCGCCTGGACCAAAAGTTCATGCATTTGGGTTACCATATTTACGACTTGGGCTTCCAAAGTATTGATATGGAGGCCACTAGGCCCAGGGTCTTTGCCACAGCACTGCTACTGTTTGTCATTGTGATGGTGCTGAATACACTCGCTGTCCTGTTGCGCAACAGGCTTGACCGTAAGTATCGCCACCTGCTCGAGTAAATGGAACTACTGATGACTTCGCCAATTATAGAAATTGCTGATCTATCGTTAAGCTACGGTGCTGATGAGCCGGTACTTAGAAATGTCCAGTTGACCCTCGAAAGAGAGAGCGTTACGGCTATTATCGGCGCCAGTGGTAGCGGCAAATCGAGTTTGTTGCGCTGCATTAATCGACTGGTTGAACTCAAGCCTCAAGTCAGGATTACAGGAGATATCACCCTTGATGGTCAGTCTATTTTCGCGCCAGAGATCGATGTGACAGAGCTCAGACAGCGGATTGGTATGGTGTTTCAAAAACCGAATCCCTTTCCTATGTCGATCTTTGAAAATGTGGCGTATGGCTTAAGATTGGTGGGTGAAAAGAGTACCAGGGTGATTGAGCAACGGGTTGAGCAGTCCTTAAGATTGGCGGCACTGTGGGATGAAGTCAAAGATCGATTGGACTCACAGGCCGGTATTTTATCGGGTGGTCAGCAGCAGCGACTGGTCATTGCTCGAGCGATCGCGGTGGAGCCTGAGGTATTGCTGTTAGATGAGCCCGCTTCATCGCTAGATCCAATTTCAACACTGCGAATAGAAGAGCTCATCTACGAGTTGAAATCTCGCTATACTATCGTGGTGGTGACTCATAACATGCAACAAGCAGCGCGAGTCTCGGATTGGGCTGCCTTCATGCATCAGGGTTCGATCGTCGAGTATGACAACACCACTGCTTTGTTTACCAACCCTCGGGAAGTGCGAACAGAGGACTACATCACCGGAAAATTTAGTTAACAGGAGTAATTCGTGTTTCAGAGTGATCAGCATAAACCCCATATTTCGGGACAATTCAATAATGAGTTGGGCACTCTTAAAAACGATATTCTCGCGATGGGTGGGTTGGTTGAATCACAACTGAGCCTGGCATTGAATGCGCTGTTGGAAAAGAATACCGAGAAGGCCTTGCAGGTCATTAAGCGCGACAATGAAGTGAACGCGTTAGAGCTGAAAATCGATCAAGAGTGTGCTCGGATTCTGGCACGACGGCAGCCCGCTGCAAGTGACCTCCGGCTTGTACTTGCCGTCATTAAAATCAATATGGACCTAGAGCGCGTTGGCGATGAAGCCGCTAAAATAGCGCGACAAGCAAAGGTCATTGTCGAGAACAGTCTGCTGGATAGCCAGTTTGTCAACTTGCGCTTAATGGGAAAACAGATTATTGACACTTTGCGTTTAGCGCTCGATGCATTGGCTCGCTCTGATGCACAGCTGGCCCTTGAAATTGTTGCGGGCGACAGCTCAATCGACGCGGTGTACGCCCAAGCAATGGAAGTCGTTGTGAAAACGATGCGAGCTGACGAATCAATTATCCCCGTCATGCTGAATGAACTGTGGGCCCTGAAAGCGCTAGAGCGTATTGGTGACCACGCCAGCAATATTGGTGAGCACGTCATTTATATGGTGAGTGGTCACGACGTTCGTCATCGTTCGTCGGCTGAGATCTCAAACCAATTAGAATCGCCCTAATAGTAGCGGAGAAGCTTGAATGAGTCGTTTTTGGAGCGCCAACATTGCGGATCTAGAGCCCTATGTACCCGGCGAACAGCCACGCGGCACCCAGTTGATCAAACTTAATACTAATGAAAGTGCGTATCCGCCATCGCCGCGAGTCGTTGCCGCCATTCGAGCGGCTGCTGATGACAAGTTGCGATTGTACCCGGATCCACGTGCCAGTGAGTTGTGTGAGGTCTTGGCGGCCTATCACCAGGTGCAGCCGTCGCAGGTGTTCGTCGGGAACGGTTCTGATGAAGTCTTAGGATTCGCATTTATGGCATTATTGAGAGACAAAGGAGCGCTTTGTTTTCCCGATATCAGCTACAGCTTTTACCCTGTATGGGCGAAGCTTTTGGCCATCGATACGCAGGTCATTCCACTTAACGATGCTTACCGAATTGATTTCACGCAATATCCAGAAGACTGCTCTGGCATTATTTTTCCTAATCCTAATGCGCCAACCGGTATTGCTGTGCCGCTAACGGTTGTCGAGAAACTGGCAGCGGATCGGCCTGAGTCTGTGATCATCGTCGACGAAGCTTATGTCGACTTTGGCGCTGAATCTGCGGTTGCCCTTGTGAATACCTATCCGAACCTATTGGTGGTTCGCACATTCTCTAAAGCTCGGGGGTTGGCGGGGCTTAGAGTGGGTTACGCGATTGGTCACGCAGACTTAATCGAGGGGCTTATTCGTGTTAAAGATTCGTTCAACTCCTATCCTCTCGACTTGCTCGCTCAGAAGGGCGCCGTTGCATCGATACAAGATGACGCCTACTTTGCCGAGACCGTGACAAAGACTTGCGCCTGTCGATCGCTGATGGTTGAAGGTTTGGTCCAATTAGGGTTTGAAGTGCTACCCTCAGCGGCCAACTTTGTGCTTGCGCACCACCCCATGATGACAGGTGAATTGGCACAACAGCAATTGCGGTCTTTCGGGATTATCGTGCGTCATTTTCGATCGCCAAGGTTGAGCTCTTGGCTTCGAATTACGGTGGGGGACGAGCAGGACGTCAACAGCCTAATTGAGAGCCTTAAGCAGATTCTTGCACAGTCCTAGCGCTTTTCGAGTAAGACGCTACCGATACTGTAGCCTGCACCGAAAGAACAAAGAATACCTAAGTCACCCGCGTTTAAGTCTGCATGGTGCTTGTGAAAAGCAATGATTGAGCCAGCGGAGCTAGTGTTGGCATATTCATCGAGAATGACGGGTGCTTCGCCAGCCTCGGGATCACGGCCCAATACCTTGCGAGCAATCAACTCGTTCATGTTTAGGTTGGCTTGATGTAGCCACAGCCGTTTCAGGTCAGTCGAGGGAATATTGGTCGCCGCCAGTTGCGAGGTGATGAGTTCTGCAACCGCTGGACAGACTTCTTTGAAGACCTTGCGGCCTTCTTGAATGAACAGTTTGTCTTTGCTACCAACACCTGACTCGTCGGCGCGGTTCAGGAAGCCAAAGTTATTGCGAATATTATTCGAGAACATGGTTTTCAGTTTGGTGCTTCTGATGAGATAACCGCCAGAGGACGCATCGGCACTTTCAATAATCACAGCGGTACAGACGTCTCCAAATATGAAGTGCGAATCTCTATCTTCGAAGTTGAGATGCCCGCTGCAAATCTCGGGATTGACCATGAGTACACGACGCGCGAGACCATCTCGGATTGCGCCCGCTGCTTGGGCAATACCAAAGGTGGCGGAAGAGCACGCGACGTTCATGTCAAATGCATACCCTCCGATGCCGAGCGCGCTTTGGACTTCGATAGCAATCGCTGGATAGGGGCGCTGCAGGTTCGAGCACGCTACGATTACGGCATCAATATCTGACCCGTCACACTGCGCAGCGCGCATGGCTTGCTTAGCTGCATCGACAGCCATCTCACATTGGATCGACTGCTCTTCGTTGCTTCGCTCTGGGATGTAGGGCTTTAACCTCGCTGGATCAATAATCCCCGATTTATCGACCACGAAACGGGACTTGATACCCGAGGCTTTGGCGATGAACTCAGGCGAAGAATGCGTCAGGGCTGCTTGTGTGCCGGCCTCTATCTCTGCTTGATGATCGGTGTTGTAGCGATCGACATAGTGATTGAAGGCAGCGACAAGTTCCTCGTTTGAGATCGCATTTGGCGGGGTAAATAACCCCGTTCCAGTGATGGCAGCCTGATCCATTGCTAATCCTTATTAGTATTTATCGGTCGTTTAGCGCTTTGTAGTCTCGCTGTGCATAGCCCGTATAGAGCTGTCTTGGCCGGCCAATCTTGTAGCTACCACTGATCATCTCATCCCAGTGAGCGATCCATCCGACAGTTCTTCCTACCGCGAAGATAACGGTAAACATGCTGGTCGGTATACCCATGGCTTTAAGGATGATACCCGAGTAAAAATCGACGTTCGGGTAGAGCTTCTTCTCAACAAAATACGCGTCTTCCAAGGCGATCTCTTCGAGTCGCTTGGCGATTTCGAGGAGGGGATCATTGATTCCGAGCTCGGCCAATACTTCGTCGGCTGCTTGCTTCATAACCTTGGCCCGAGGATCGAAGTTTTTGTAGACTCGGTGCCCAAATCCCATCAGCCGGAAAGGGTCATCTTTATCTTTTGCTCGGGCGACAAACTCGTCAATCCGAGAGACGTCGCCGATTTCTGTGAGCATATCGAGCACGGCTTCGTTGGCGCCACCATGTGATGGCCCCCACAAAGCAGCGATACCGGCCGCGATACAGGCAAATGGATTGGCACCAGATGAGCCAGCCAGTCGCACAGTCGAAGTTGATGCGTTCTGCTCATGATCGGCGTGGAGCAGGAAGATTTTGTCCATAGCTCGCGACAACACTGGGCTTATCTTGCTGGGTTCACAGGGATTGCCAAACATCATGTGCAAAAAGTTTTCGGCGTAGCTCATGCTGTTGTCGGGATACATGAAGGGCATGCCGATCGAGTAGTTGTAGCTCATCGCGGCTAAGGTTGGCATCTTCGCGATAAGCCGGAAAGCCGCAATTCGACGATGGTGCTCGTTACTGATTTCGAGCGAGTCATGATAGAAGGCTGATAATGCGCCGACTACACCACACATAATAGCCATAGGATGGGCATCGCGGCGGAAGCCTCGGAAAAACGTCGAGACTTGGTCATGCACCATGGTGTGGTTTTTGACCGTATTGACAAATTCTTCTCTCTGAGTCTCGTTGGGTAATTCCCCGTTAAGCAGTAAATAACAGGTTTCTA
>DOVB01000001.1 GCA_003520285.1 Halieaceae bacterium | reverse complement strand
GGCATTGGAGCAACCTCCGACGGCTTCGATATGGTCGCGCCTTCTGGTGAAGGCGCTTCAAGATGTATGCAACTTGCGATGGCTACCGCTACCGGTCCCATTGATTATATCAATGCGCATGGAACCAGCACCCCCGCGGGTGATATGCAAGAGCTCAAAGCCATCAAGGCCGCATTTGCAGGGCAAGAGCTGCCCTTAATCAACTCGACTAAATCCTTGTCAGGTCACTCACTCGGCGCAGCGGGTGTGCAAGAAGCCATTTATGCACTCATCATGCAACAGCAGAGCTTTGTCGCTGCCTCGGCCAACATTGATCAGTTAGACCCGGAAGCCGAGGGGTTGCCGATTGTTCGCACCAGAGTAGACAACATTGAGCTCACGCGAATCATGTCTAATAGCTTTGGTTTTGGCGGAACAAACGCATCATTGGTCTTCGAGAAGTATCGTGGCTAAACGACCGCAGACATCGGTATGAATTGGATAGGAGCGCCGCGTGTGACGCTATCTCCAGCTGGCACGACAATCAAGACATCACATACTACTGCAGCACTCAATGCACCCGAGCTTTGCTGAGCCAAGGGTTCAAGCCACGTTTCACCGTCACGATTGACCACTAATCCGCGCAAGTACTCGGTGCGGGTGCCTCCCGAGCGCTCAAACTGGGCTCGCCCCCAAAAACACGGCAGAGAGGTATCGTGAACGCCTTGAAACCAACCAATAACAGGGCGCGCCAGAAGCGTAAAGGTAATCAGGACCGAGCTAGGATTGCCGGGTAACCCAAGGATCGGTGTGCGATTAATCGTTCCAAACGCAAAGGGCTTGCCAGGTTTCAAGGCCAAACGCCAAAGGCGTAGCTCGCCCAGATGTTCGATAGCAGGTTTAATGTGATCGGCTTCGCCGACGGATACACCACCTGTAGTAATCACAATATCTGCTGACTCCGCAGCTTCTCTGAGTATCTGAATCGTATCTTCTAATACATCGGGCGCTGACCATACGCCAACAATAGTACCGCCATGTCGACGCACCAAACCCTCGAGCAAACTGCGATTAGAGTTGTAAATGCCGCCTGGATGCAAGTCTGAACCGGGCTCGACTAACTCATCACCACTTTGAACCAACGCGACTCTTGGGCGTCGAAAAACGGAGATCTGACTGAGACCTTGAGAGGCCAAGAGCCCCATTAATGGGGGAGACACCAAATCGCCTTTGCGACACAGGATTGACCCCGCTTGAACGTCGCTGCCTTGAGCCCTAATGTGATCGCCCGGAGCACCACCGCTCGCTACTCTCAACTCGCCGTCAGTAACGATGCAGTCCTCCTGCATGACCACAGTATCTGCACCTAAAGGCAAAATAGCACCTGTAAAAATGCGAGCAGCCGTGCCCTCAGCAAGAGGATCTGGCACAGTCCCCGCCGCTATCCTCTGTGATACTGGGAGTGACTTCTGAGCATCGGTTGAACGTAATGCGAAGCCATCCATTGCGCTGTTGGCGTACAAAGGGCTATCAAAGCGTGCTGTAAGATCATTGGCAACGCGGAACCCGAGTGCCTGATTCACTGGTCTGATCTCGACAGTTACAGAGGTATCGATAAACGCCAGCATCTGATCTAATGCCACCGGCACTGGCATTAAGGGTTGGGTCATTAGGAATCCACACCCAATACGCCCATGAAATTACACGGTCGATGAGTGGCATCGAGCTGCTGCCGTAAAATCCCCTCCCAAGCCGTTCTGCAGGCACCCGTCGAACCCGGCATACAGAAAATCACTGTTTTATTCGCCATACCCCCGAGAGCTCTCGACTGTACTGTTGAACTACCTATTTCCTGAAAGGATAGCGCTCTAAAGGTTTCACCAAATCCTTCAATGACCTTGTCAAATAGGGGAGCCACCGCCTCGGGGGTAGAGTCTCGACCAGAGAATCCAGTACCACCGGTGGTTAAGATAACCGATACTCCTGGGTCAGCAATCCACTGGGACACGTATGCTCTGATTTGATACACATCATCGATGACGATGTCTCGATTAACGACTCGGTGACCTAACTCGAGTACCGCTGCCTCAAGATAATCACCAGAGGTATCTGTCGCTCGGGTGCGAGTATCAGAAATGGTGAGAACAGCAATACCCACTTGGACTGGTGTATCTGACATGGCTACTGATTTGCTCCTTGTTGCTGAAAAAAGGCCTGCACGGCTGGCGCCAACATTCGTCGCCACGGCGCTTGATGAATGCCAAAACATTCAAAAATGCGGTCAGACGACAAACACCAATCGCCACTCGCTTGACTGGCATCAGACGACCGAACGACGCCGCCAGAAGACACATTCATGAACTGACTGGCTGCGGCGAAAACGGCTTCGCCAAACTCGTAGTAAGAGCTTCGCTCATTACTGCCGTAATGAAACACACCTCTACTTTGAGCTCCGCAGGAGAGTTGATCGAGCACCCCTGCTATGACTCGTCCACCATCATCAGCGGAAATAGGATTGAAATACTGCGCATCTGACATCGCGATTCGTTCACCTCGGCTGAATCGATGCAGCAATTTTACCAATAAGGTGCCGCCTGCAGACGAGTAGATGGGCGCAAGACGAAGCGTAAGGGCATTGGCCGTCATAGCAGTGACCGCTCGCTCACTCGCTTGGATCATGGTGCTCAAGGCACCTGCACCGTCTGGCGCGTCAACCTCTCGCCAAGGCGCGCTTGCTTCAGCACCTGAAAATACCCACGCGCAACTTTGGAACAAGTAAATAATATCGTTCCGAGCACAGGCCTTGCCAAACCAACGAGTGCGCTCAATATCGATATCATGTAAATGATCGCGATTGCTCAGAATAGCATCGAGCCTGAGATCAAGCAGAGCATCGGGCTGGAGCCGTTTGATCACTTTTTTTGCTGCGCGTTCACGCTTAAAGGCGCTATCCGCCAATGATAAGGCCTGGACTTGGTGCCTTTGCTGGTGATTTAACATCCGCAAGACCGCTACACCGAGTGGCGTGTCACCCCCTAACACCAGCAGCTTCACGATCTACCTCACCTCCTGCG
>DOVB01000201.1 GCA_003520285.1 Halieaceae bacterium | reverse complement strand
CTTTTAAAACTGATCATGCTGCTGGAGCGTCCGACCCGAGGACGTATCGTCGTCAATGGACGCGATCTATCAACGGTTCAAGGTGCCGCTATTGCACACCATCGCCGCGAGATTGGTGTCGTCTTTCAAGATCACCAGTTACTCTATGATCGAAGCGTGTTTGACAACGTTGCGCTGCCTTTGATTGTGAGCGGATTTGATGCTCGCGATATCGGCAGACGGGTCCGAGCAGCGCTAGATAAAGTCGGTCTGCTTGAGAAAGAGCGGGCCAATCCAGAGAGTCTGTCTGGGGGTGAGCAGCAGCGCGTCGGAATCGCACGAGCCGTGGCGACTCGACCTAAAATAATATTGGCCGATGAACCAACGGGTAACCTCGATCCTGCTCTTTCCAACGATATTATGGCTTTGTTTCGTGCGTTCAGCCGCGCCGGAGTCACGGTTTTGATCGCGACACACGACTTACCGATGATCTCACGCATGCAGCATCGCATTTTCACACTGCAAGATGGTCGCCACATGGGAACGGCTCATCATGACTAAGACCCGAGTATCTGCGACCACCTCTGCGTGGGTCACCCGCCTGAACGTATGGCGCTGGCACCATCGTTTGGCCCGGCAAGATACCTTGGCTCGATTGCGCAAACATTGGGGATCTACGTTGTTGACCAGTCTTGTCATTGGGGCGGTGGTGAGTTTACCGGCGGTTTTGGCTTTGGGCGTAATGACGCTGGAGCAAGTGACCGCAAGCTTTGATCGCGGCGAATCAATTACCGTGCTGCTCGAAGGCGAAGTATCTAATACCGAAACTGATGCCATAATCTCAACCATGACCCAGATTGAGGGGGTGGCGAGCGCGACCCTGCTAACGCGAGAGCAAGCGCTAGCCGACTTAAGCGGTTGGCTTGATGTGCCAGATGCTTTACTCAGCAATATTGAGAACCCCTTACCTGATTCGGTCATTCTGACACTGTCGTCGAACCCAAGAGATGAGCTTGATACGCTGGTAGCGTCGCTCGAGCAACTTGAGGGCGTTACTCAGGTGATTGTTGATCTGGAGTGGTTGTCGCGGCTACAGGCCCTGAGCGTACTGGGATATCGACTGGTGTTGTTGTTTGGCCTGATGGCCTGTTTAGCGTGCGTATTGATCATTGCCAATACGACTCGACTTGCGGTCGAAGGGAGGCGGCAAGAAATTCTGGTGGCGAAGCTGGTTGGTGCGTCTGACGCTTACGTGCAGAGGCCGTTTTTTTATACTGGCGTGCTGCACGGCCTGTTCGGTGGCTGTGTCGCGATCTTAATTGTTGTTACCGCAGGGCTGTGGCTGGGCAATCCTATCGCTAGCCTGAAGGCAGCTTATGATCTGCAAGCGGTCAGCCTCAGCTTGCCACTGTCGGTCGTCGTTGCGGTTATCGGTGGCTCGGTTTGCCTGGGTGCTGCAGGCGCATGGGGTTCGGCGAGGCGGCAGCTGCGCCGCATTGAGCCCTAAGACGACTCATCTGATACTGTCGTAGTTGCGTAATTACCGAACTTACTCCAAAATTAGCAGTCTATGAGTGAGAGTGCTAAAATCAGCGTCGAACGCTAAGGAGATGCTATGTCGACTCAACTGTTACCTATCGATCAGATGGTGCCCGGTGCCAATTTGGCGGCCTATACGGCGACCGTCAGCAGCATACCGATCCTATCGGCCGAGCGCGAGCGTGAGCTTGCTGAAGAACTGTATTACCACGAAAACGTCGAAGCGGCTCGGCAACTCGTTATGTCACATCTGAGATTCGTGGTTCACATTGCCAGAAGCTATTCGGGTTATGGCTTGGCTGAAGCCGACCTGATTCAAGAGGGCAACGTGGGATTGATGAAGGCTGTGAAGCGCTTTAATCCCGAGAAAGGCGTGCGCTTGGTGTCATTCGCAGTGCACTGGATCAAAGCGGAAATGCACGAGTATATTCTGCGGAATTGGCGCATTGTTAAAATCGCCACGACCAAAGCACAGCGTAAGCTCTTTTTTAACTTGCGATCCTCTAAGAAGGCTCTGACCTGGCTGTCGCCTGAAGAAGCAGAAGCAGTGGCGAACGATCTCGGTGTCGATGTGCGCGAAGTGAATACCATGGAAGCTCGTATGAGTTCCTATGATGTGGCTTTTGATGCGCCAGCGGACAGTGACGACGACTGGTATGCGCCGCAGTATTATTTAGAAGATCATCGACAAGATCCGGCTGAGCAGGTTGCCTCGTCGGACTGGCAAGAAGACAGCGAAGCTCGGCTACATATGGCACTTGAGCAACTGGATGAGCGCAGTCGGAACATACTGTCGCAGCGATGGTTAAACGACAACAAGGCGACATTGCACGACTTGGCTGCAGAGTATGGCGTCTCTGCTGAACGGATTCGTCAACTTGAGCAAAATGCGATGAAAAAAATACGGCATGCGATGGGCGAGTTGACCGCCTAGCTTATGCTGCTATCCCGCTCAGAGCACACGATCGCTGCGGCGGGTGTGCTCGGTGCCCTCGCAATTCTTAGTGGTGCTTTTGGCGGTCATGGGCTGCGTACTATTTTGTCTCCGCAAGACCTGCAAACCTATCAAACCTCGGTCCAGTATCACATGATCAGTGCCCTCGCACTCCTTGGTGTGGGTATTCTTCAGGGTCAGTGGCGGCAAAGTCTTTGGCTCGCGAGGGCTGCGACAGGTCTGCTACTTGGGTGCCTCCTGTTTAGCGGAAGTCTCTACAGCTTGACCTTGCTCGAAGCTCGGTTCATGGGCTTCGTGACGCCCATTGGCGGTATTATGTTGGTGGGGGGCTGGCTCTGCCTAGCGGTGGCCGCTTTGACGCAGGATAGCTAGTGGACGAAACCCATATTTCAGGTCGTATAAAGAGCTTCGTGATTCGCGCTGGTCGAATGACAGAGGCGCAGCGTGAGGGTCTTGAACTGGGATGGCCCGATTATGGCCTTGATCCTGGCGCCGGCCTTCTCGACCTCGATCTTGCATTTGGCTTTCAGGGCTCGACGGTGCTGGAAATTGGTTTTGGAATGGGACAGTCGCTGGTACAACAGGCCTCTGAACATCCCGAGCACCGATTCATTGGGGTCGAAGTCCATCGACCCGGAGTGGGGAAGTTACTGCACGATGCTCGCGATCAACAAGTCACTAATATTCGTGTTTACTGCCATGATGCGGTCGAGGTACTAGAGCGCTGTATTCCCCTGCAGACCCTAGATCGTGTGCAGATATTTTTTCCGGATCCTTGGCATAAGAAAAAGCA
>DOVB01000244.1 GCA_003520285.1 Halieaceae bacterium | reverse complement strand
ATGAGTACAGAGGCAGCAGCATCAAAATTTGATTCGGTGAAATGGGGTCTAATCGCACTTCTGATTGGCGCTGGCGTCTATGGCAATAGCTATTTTTCAGATGAATCTTTGCTGTATCGAGTGCTGGCCTTATTGGTATTGGCGCTAGTGGCAGGCGCTATTGCGGTGACCACTCAGAAAGGGCATATCGTTTGGGCTTTGATCAAAGGATCGCGTACTGAAATTCGCAAAGTGGTGTGGCCAACGCGCCAGGAGACGGTGCAAACGACTTTGATTGTGGTGGCCTTTGTATTGGTGGTGGCGCTGTTCTTGTGGGGTTTAGACTCTCTGCTCGGTTGGCTTGTGTCGCTTGTTATAGCATAACGAAACGAAGGAATTGCCAATGTCTATGCGTTGGTACGTGGTTCATGCGTACTCTGGTTATGAAAAGAAAGTAGCGATCGCTCTGAAAGAGCGCATCGAACTGCACAATATGACCGATCGATTCGGCGAAGTGTTAGTGCCGACCGAGGAAGTGGTCGAAATGAAAAACGGGCAAAAGCGGAAGAGCGAACGCAAGTTTTTCCCCGGCTACGTTTTAGTGCAGATGGAGCTCGGCGACGACACTTGGCACCTTGTAAAAGAAACACCTAGAGTTATGGGTTTTATTGGCGGCAAGGCGGATGCGCCAGCGCCGATTACTGAAGCTGAGGCTCAGGCGATACTGCGACGTGTTGAAGATGGCACTGAGAAGCCTAGGCCGAAGACCTTGTTTGAGCCCGGTGAAATGGTGAGAGTTGTTGATGGTCCATTTAATGACTTCAACGGCGTGGTAGAAGAAGTGAATTACGAGAAAAGTAGACTCAACGTTGCGGTTCTCATTTTCGGTCGGTCAACGCCGGTTGAATTGGAGTTTGGTCAGGTCGAAAAGACCTGATCAAGGGCAGCGCGATCAGCGCTTTCGGAAGGCGGGAAACCGCAATAAACAGGGGAGCTCGACGCTGATTCAGGCAGGTAGAGCGCTATTACCCAAGAGAGGATACTATGGCAAAGAAAGTACAAGCCTACATCAAGCTGCAAGTTGCAGCCGGGCAGGCTAACCCAAGTCCGCCAGTCGGCCCCGCGCTGGGTCAGCACGGCGTGAATATCATGGAATTTTGTAAGGCGTTTAACGCCGAGACCCAGAGCTTAGAGCCTGGTCTGCCCATTCCTGTGGTGATCACAGTGTACAGTGATCGCTCTTTTACCTTTATCAAGAAGACACCTCCGGCGTCAGTATTACTGCGCAAAGCGGCAGGGCTCTCAAAAGGTTCGGCGACACCCAATACGCACAAAGTGGGCAAGGTGAATCGTGCTCAGCTCGAAGACGTTGCCACGCAAAAGTGGCCCGATCTTACAGCTGCTGATATGGATGCCGCCGTTCGCACTATCGCGGGTAGCGCTCGTTCAGCTGGCATCGAAGTAGAGGAGTCTTGATCATGGCTAAATTATCAAAGCGCCAGCGCGCAATCCGAGAAAAAGTCGATGCTGACAAAGTGTATTCACTCGAAGCAGCAGTTGCCTTATTAAAAGAGTGTGCAACCGCTAAATTTGTTGAGTCGGTCGAAGTGGCTGTGAATTTGGGCATTGATGCGCGTAAATCTGATCAGGCCGTTCGCGGTGCTACCACCCTGCCTTTCGGGACGGGTAGTGAGGTTCGCGTTGCTGTGTTTGCGCAAGGCGCTGCTGCCGATCAAGCCAAAGAAGCCGGGGCGGATTTCGTTGGTATGGATGACCTAGCTGAGCTTGTAAAAGGTGGCATGATGGATTTTGACGTCGTTGTTGCCTCGCCAGATGCAATGCGAGTTGTCGGTCAGCTGGGTCAAATCTTGGGCCCTCGCGGTTTAATGCCAAATCCAAAGACCGGCACTGTTACCCCAGATGTGGTAACGGCCGTTAAGAATGCCAAAGCCGGTCAGATGCGTTATCGAACCGATAAGAACGGCATCATTCACGGCGGGATCGGTAAAGTGTCGTTCGATTTTGAAGCCATCAAGGGCAATCTTCAGGCGGTCCTTTCGGATCTCAAGAAGGCCAAACCTTCGGCATCAAAAGGTGTCTACATGAAGAAAGTAACTCTTTCTACGACCATGGGTCCCGGAATTACGATAGAGCACAGCGCTCTCGATATTTAAGCGTCAAGCCCTCGGGCTAACGCTGATAGCCTCATGGAAGAGGCGGGCAGGGAAACCTGCTACCTTTGAGGTCTTTAGATTAAGTAGTCGAGTTCTAAGCTACTCATTTATAGACCATCAAAGACCGTAGGTACCGTGAACTAAGCGGTTTAATGGCAATGCCTCCTACGCAGATGGTGTATGTTTTCACCACATTGGGGTTGTGCCTCGGCACAACATGTTAAGTAAGCCAGGAGAAAACCAGTGGCAATTAGACTCGAAGACAAAAAAGCAATCGTTGCTGAAGTTAGCGAGACAGCCACCAATGCACTTTCATTGGTCATCGCAGATGCACGCGGTGTTTCAGTGGATGCAATGACCAACCTGCGCAGCAAAGCTCGAGAGAGCAATGTGGTCCTCCGTGTTGTGCGGAATACCCTTGCCAAACGAGCTCTGCAGGGTACTGACTACGAGTGTGCAAACGACACTCTGGTGGGTCCTTCACTGTTTGGATTTTCAATGGAAGATCCCGGTGCTGCGGCGCGGTTGTTCAAAGACTTCGCAAAGGAAAATCCTAAGTTTGAAGTCAAAGCATTGGCGGTCAGTGGTCAGTTACTGGGTGCGAATCAATTGGATGTGTTGGCGAAGTTGCCGACCCGAGATCAGGCTCTATCGATGTTGATGAGTGTGATGAAGGCGCCGGTCACGAAGTTGGTACAAACCATGAACGATGTACCTGGAAAGCTGGTGCGCACAGTGGCAGCAGTAAAAGATCAAAAAGAAGCCGCATAGTTAGCTTTTTTTTACCATTTAGAGAACTAGGAGAGAAGCAATGGCTTTATCTAAAGACGATATATTAGAAGCAATCGCCGCGATGTCGGTCATGGATGTTGTTGAATTGATTTCAGCAATGGAAGAGAAGTTTGGTGTAACTGCAGCGGTTGCGGTAGCGGCAGCGCCTGCTGCTGCATCAGGCGATGCAGGCGGCTCAGCTGATGTTGAGCAGACTGAGTTTGACGTTATGTTGACAGCGTCGGGCGACAAGAAAGTAAACGTGATCAAAGTCGTTCGCGCAGTGACTGGCTTGGGTCTGAAAGAAGCGAAAGGTTTGGTTGACGGTGCACCATCGGCAATCAAAGAAGGCGCTTCGAAGGACGAAGCGGAAGACATCAAGAAGCAACTTGAAGAAGCTGGCGGCACGGTCGAGCTCAAGTAAAGCAGTGCCGAACCCCTGTCTTAACATGGGTTCAAAATGGGCTGGTAAGCAATTTTGCTTGCCGGCCTTTTCCTGCTTTTAGCGGGATATTTTTGTGGGTGCAGCAACAGCGTGCATCAGAGCGCCTGAAAAGGTGGTAGCGGACCGAGGAATCGGACGCGGTGGCAAAAAAGAGGCTGGAGAGTACTGATGGCTTACTCGTACACAGAGAAGAAACGTATTCGAAAAGAGTTTGGATCCCTACCTAATGTAATGGATATCCCTTATCTATTGGCGATTCAGCTGGATTCCTACAAGAAATTTACTCAGCAGGGAGTTCCTGCTGATCAGCGAGGCGAGCACGGGTTGCATGCTGCATTCCAGTCTGTTTTCCCGATCGCTAGCTACAGTGGTAATGCGGCGCTCGAGTATGTCGATTACAAACTCGGCACCCCAACATTTGACGTGAGCGAGTGTCAGCTCCGCGGCGTTACTTACGCCTGCGCTTTGCGAGTCAAAGTGCGATTGATTATTTACGATAAGGATTCGTCGAGCAAGGCGATTAAAGACATCAAAGAGCAAGATGTCTACATGGGTGAAATTCCACTGATGACCGAGAACGGTACCTTTGTGATTAACGGTACAGAGCGAGTCATCGTGTCCCAGTTACATCGCTCACCCGGCGTCTTTTTTGATCATGATAAAGGAAAGACACACTCTTCTGGAAAGCTCCTCTATTCGGCGCGAATTATCCCTTACCGCGGTTCTTGGTTAGATTTTGAATTTGATCCCAAAGACCAGGTCTTTGTCAGAATCGATCGCCGTCGCAAGTTGCCAGCGACCGTCTTGCTGCGGGCATTGGGCTACAGTTCAGAAGAAATTCTGGATATGTTTTTTGATGTGAATGAGTTCAAAGTCAACAACGCAAGCACCTTTACGATGACGCTGATTCCTGAGCGCCTGCGCGGTGATATTGCCAGCTTTGATATCAAGATTGGCAAAAAAGTGATTGTGGAGCAGGGGCGTCGAATTACCGCGCGTCACATCCGTGAGCTCGAAAATGCCAAAGTCAAAACCTTACAAATTCCTGCCGAGTACGTCTATGGATTGGCTTTGGCGAAGAATTTTGTCGACGAGAAAACGGGTGAGGTTCTGGTCGAGTGCAACACCGAACTCACAGCAGAAACACTGCAAATTATGCTAGACGCGGGCGTGAAAAAAATCGAGACCTTGTACACGAATGATCTCGATTGCGGCCCTTTCCTCAGCGATACGCTACGTCAAGACGCGACTCGCAATGAGCTAGAGGCGCTGGTGGAAATCTACCGTATGATGCGTCCTGGCGAGCCGCCAACAAAAGAGTCGGCCGAAAACTTATTCCAAAACTTATTCTTCTCTCCTGATCGCTATGATCTCTCGACCGTCGGTCGAATGAAGTTCAACCGTCGGTTGGGGCGTGAGGCCGTCGAGGGCTCTGGTATTTTAGATCGATCAGATATCGTCGATGTATTGCGAATGCTGGTGTCGATTCGAAATGGTAAAGGTGTCGTTGATGACATCGATCACCTTGGTAACCGCCGCGTGCGATCAGTCGGCGAAATGGCAGAAAACCAGTTCCGAGTGGGCTTGGTGCGGGTCGAGCGCGCTGTTAAGGAACGTCTCTCGATGGCTGAGAGCGAAGGCTTGATGCCGCAAGATCTTATTAATGCCAAGCCTGTCTCTGCGGCGGTGAAGGAGTTCTTTGGTTCGAGCCAATTGTCGCAGTTCATGGATCAAAACAACCCTCTGTCTGAGGTGACTCACAAGCGTCGTGTATCGGCTCTTGGTCCAGGCGGACTGACGCGCGAGCGCGCTGGTTTCGAAGTGCGCGATGTACACCCCACGCACTACGGTCGAGTCTGCCCAATTGAGACCCCTGAAGGTCCAAACATTGGTTTGATCAACTCCTTGGCGTTGTACGCGCGTTTGAACGAGTACGGCTTTATTGAAACGCCTTACCGCCGCGTCACAGACGGTTTGGTGACCAACGAGATCGACTACTTGTCTGCCATTGAAGAAGGCAAGTACGTGATTGCGCGTTGGCCTGCGCAATCACGTACTTGCCT
>DOVB01000214.1 GCA_003520285.1 Halieaceae bacterium | reverse complement strand
TCCGTGTGCCTGAATGTAGCGCTGTAGAGCCCAAAATTGCAGTACGAACAAAGGCGTGGGTTCTATTCCGATCACTTCACTCGCGCCGGCGCCCAGCATTCGCCAGGCGTGGTAGCCGCTGCCGCATCCGATATCGAGTACCCGCTTTCCTGTCAGGGTATCCAGATGAGGTTGCACTCGGTCCCATTTCCAGTCAGAGCGCCACTCGGTATCAATCTCGATATCGAACAGTCGGAAAGGACCTTTGCGCCAGGGATGCAAACCTCTCAGTGCATCTTCTAGCGCGGCCGCTTGCTGCCTTGATAGCGGTGAGCCGCTCACACCGACAGCCGATTGATCTAAGTGCACCTGGCCTGCGGGCAGATCAGGGAGCGATTCAAGTGCGGCTCGCCAACGCTGTAAATCGCCATAACGCTTGGGGTTAAATCCCGCTTCGATTTGAGCTGGCAAAGCCTGAGCCCAGGCCTGCAAGAGAGGGTCGGCCAGCCAACGCTCTATCAGAGGCTCGTAGTTCATGACTTGATGGCGACCAGAGAGGCAAAGTTAAAACATTGAAACCAGACATTGCAGCTATCGCAGCCTGCTGCGAGTAGTCGTGATCGGTGCGTTTCGATGGTGTCAGGAATCAGAACGTCTTCTATGGCACTGCGCTTTTGTGCGATCTCTAAATCACTATAGCCGTTACGACGTTTGAACTCGTGATGCAACTCAATGTTGAGTTGATCAAGGTGGGCCTCTAAAAATCGCACTTTCTCGGAGATGATGATGATGCCGCCAGGAAGCAGCTGTGATACCAGAGTATTGACCAGTTGATCTCGAAGTTCGGGTTTCACAAACTGCAGCGTAAAGTTGAGCACAATGACCGACGCCGGGCCATATTCAAACTCGGTAATATCAGCACAGGTTAGTTCAGTGTCAGTGGTGTTAGAGTCGGTGCTCACTATCGACTGGCATCGTTTGATCATTACACTTGAGTTATCGATGCCCACAATGCGGCAGTCGGCGGGGAGTGGCTGCTGCCGCATCGCCAAAATGGACGCCCCGAGTGAACAGCCAAGATCATACAGTACGCTATTGGGTTGCGCGTAACGGGCGGCAAGCACGCCTGTCATGGCGATGATGGTTTGGTAACCGGGCACCGAGCGTTGAATCATGTCAGGGAAGACATCGACCACCGATTGGTCGAATCGGAACGGCGCGATGTGATTCAGCGCGTCGGCGAAGAGGGTATCTTTGGGTTCTGACATAGTGAATTCTAGCTGATATCGACAAGGCGACGATGATACCATGATGTCTGTAAGGTCACATCGGCCGCCTAATACCCGTCACCAGAGGATTCGACATGTTATCCAATCTTGCACCGCTCCCCAAAGACAGCATTCTTGGTTTAGCAGCGCTGGCTCGCGCTGATGATCGCGTGCACAAGATCGACCTTACGGTTGGGGTCTATATGAACGAACGAGGCATATGCCCGGTAATGAGCGCAGTTCAGCAAGCCCAGCAATCGCTGATTCAAGCAGAAGTATCGAAAGCATACCTACCAGCGCAGGGTGATCCAACATTTGTGCGGGAGATTGTCGGTTTGGTGCTGGGTCAAGATCATCCTGCAATTCATGAGCAGCGCATGACAGCGATCCAAACGCCAGGGGGATGCGGCGCTCTGCGCATCGCGTCCGAACTGATCGCAGCGGCGAATCCGCGAGCGAAAGTGTGGCTGCCCTCTCCGACCTGGCCGGTTCACGAGCCACTATTGGGCAGTGTTGGTTTGGAGTTTCAGCGCTACAGCTACTACGATCACACTCAGCATGGGTTAGATTTTGAGAGCATGCTCAACGATTTACAGGGTGTTGCAGAGGGCGATGCGGTGCTTCTGCATGGCTGCTGTCACAATCCCTGCGGTGCTGATTTGTCGGAGTCACAGTGGCAGACGATCGCCGATTTACTGCTCGAGCGGAAGGCGATGGCTTTGATCGATGTCGCCTATCAAGGCTTGGGTGATGATTTGGAAACCGATGCATTTGGCTTAAGGTTGCTGGCTCGGCAGCTGCCTGAGGTCTTGATCGCCGCAAGCTGCTCAAAGAATTTCGGCCTGTATCGCGAGCGCACAGGAGCAACGATTGTGGTCACACAGACGCCCAAAGAGACTGAGATTGTATTGTCACAAGCTCTTGGCGCGGCGCGCCGGCTCTATAGTATGTCACCGGCTCACGGGGCACTGATTGCGGGTCGCGTGCTGGCAAGCCAAGAGTTAAATGAGCTGTGGCGAGCGGAACTGATGCAGATGACCCAGCGCATACAGTCGCTGCGATCACAGTTGAGCCAGCGTTTAAGTGTGGTGACGGGCCAAGACTTCGGTTTCGTCGCGCACGAGAAGGGCATGTTCTCGTTTCTTGGGCTTACCCAAGCGCAGGTGCAAGTGCTTCGCGATACACACGCGATTCACATGCTGGATTCTTCGCGGATCAATGTGGCTGGACTGACCGATCAAAGTATTGAGCCTTTAGCGCTCGCGATTGGAACAGTGATCGCTCAGTGATGATCGAGTTCGAGCCAGCGTTCCATCTTCTTCTCTAGCTCGAGTTGCAGCTCTGCCAGTGTCTTCGCATGAGATTGAATCACACTGTGCTCCTGACTATAAAAACTGGGATCGATCATTTCAGTTTCCATGGCCGCAATTTGCATTTCAAGAGATTCTATTTCTTGGGGCAAAGCGTCGAGTTCACGCTGCTCTTTATAAGATAATTTCTTCGGTGTAACGCCACTGCTGGCGGGGGGCGCCGTTGCAGTAATCTCGGCGCTGACTGCTTTGGGGAGTAGTTTGGCAGCGTCACCCAAGGCCTGTAGCTTGAAGCCCCGATTCTCCCAGTCGGTATAGCCACCAGCGTGCTCAGTGACTCTACCATCGCTCTCGACTACCAGTAAGCCGGTAACGGTATGATCCATGAAATCACGATCGTGGCTGACCAATAGCACGGTACCGGGGAAGTTCATGATCTGCTCTTCGAGCAACTCCAGTGTTTCCATGTCGAGATCATTGGTCGGTTCATCGAGCACCAAGACATTGGCAGGTTGAGTGAATAGCCGCGCCAGAACAGCACGATTTTTCTCGCCACCTGAGAGGGCCCCAATGGGGGTTTGAGCACGATCTTTAGCAAATAAGAATTCCGACAGGTAAGAATAAGCGTGGCGTTTGTGTCCATTGATTTCAACAAACGACTGACCGCCGCAGACCGCGTCCATCAGACTCATGTTGGGATCGAGCTCAGATCGCAGCTGATCCGAATAGGCAATATCGAGCTTGGTGCCTAAGATCACTTGCCCTGTCTTAGGTGGAAGGTGTCCCAGTAGGGTGTTTAAGAGGGTTGTTTTACCGGCGCCATTCGGTCCGACAATCCCAACGCGATCGCCACGCTGAACAATGAGATTCACCTCTTTCAGGATCGTCTTATCGCCAAATCCAACTGATACGTTCTCGAGTTCAAGTACCCGTTTGCCAGAGGACTGAGATTCGCCGATTGAGAAGCGAGCCTTGCCTGTGACTTCGCGGCGAGCAGCACGTTCCTTGCGCAGCGCTTCCAAGGCACGCACTCGACCTTCGTTGCGGGTTCGTCGTGCTTTGATGCCTTGTCGAATCCAAACCTCTTCTTGCGCGAGCTTTTTATCGAACTCGGCGTTGGTTTTTTCTTCAGAGGCCTCGAGTTGCTCTTTAAACGATAGGAAGCCGCGATAGTCCCCCTTCCAGAGATTGAGATGACCTCGATCTAGCTCGGCAATGGTATCGGCAATTTGCTGTAGAAAGCGACGGTCGTGCGTGACAAGAATAATGGCGCCACGGAATTCACGCAGTTGCTCTTCCAGAAATTCGATGGTGGGGATGTCCAGATGGTTTGTTGGTTCATCTAAAAACAGAACGTCGGGTTCTGAAACCAGGGCTCTTGCGAGAGCGACGCGCCGCCGCCAGCCGCCTGATAGGTCGGCCAGCATAACATCGCCATCGATATTAAGGCGAGTCAGGATGGCCTCGACTTTTTGCTGCAATCGCCAACCATCTGCAGCTTCTATGGTTTCCTGTAACCGCTGCAGTTCATTCATGTCCTCGGCGGTCGCCGTCATGGACAGTGCGTGATATTGAGCGAGCGAGGGTCCGACTTCGCCAAGACCGGCCGCCACGACTTCGAAGCAAGTTCTATTGACTCCCTCGGGTAAATCTTGCTCTAGCATCCCCAGTTTAATCGCTGGACGCACCCAGCGTTCGCCGCTATCGGGCTGAATCAGGCCGGCGAGTAGCTTCATTAGGGTCGATTTTCCGGCGCCGTTGCGACCCAGTAATCCAATTCGCTGACCTTTATGAAGGGTAAGATTCAGGTGGTCAAAAATCTGATGAGTACCGAATTGTAAATTGATGTTGGTCAGCGTTAATAAGGGCATAAGTCAGCACGGATGGAATGGACGCCGTAGTCTACGCCCCTAGGGCGCCTTTTTCGAGGTGCTTTTTACCTCTGAAGGCTCCATTGGAGCAAACTTTCCGCTACTATTGCACCCCGATGAGTGAGAGGAATTGCTGTGATTGTAAACAACAATGAGCGCCTAATAGCGAATTGGCTCACGGTCTGCTGCATCGTGATCTTTGGAATGATTATCCTCGGGGGGGTGACACGCCTGACTCACTCGGGCTTATCCATGGTGGAATGGCGTCCGCTTCTTGGCATCATACCGCCCCTTACCGAGGCTGAGTGGATGCGGGTATTCACCATTTACAAGGCCTCGCCTGAGTATCAACTGATTAACTTTGGGATGGATTTGGCGGGATTCAAGTCGATATTCCTGTTTGAATACTTACACCGTGTTTTGGGTCGCCTCATCGGCATGTTGTATTTCGTACCTCTGGTTATTTTCTGGATGCGCGGGCAGATACCCAGTGATGTGAAAGGTCGACTGGTGTTGTTTTTGATCCTAGGTGGCTGTCAGGGTCTGTTGGGCTGGTTTATGGTAAAAAGCGGGCTAGTCGATGATCCGAGGGTCAGTCAGTATCGGCTTGCTTCTCACCTTGGGTTGGCGATCTTTCTGTATTCTTGCTTGGTTTGGCTGGCGTTTGAGCTGCACGCGAGGGCCCGCGGTGTGCAGAAGTCCGCGACTGCGATTTTAGCACCTTGGCCAATTGCGTTGATTGCATTGGTATTTATCATGTGTCTGAGTGGCGCCTTGGTAGCAGGAACCCGAGCAGGGTTTGCATACAGCACCTGGCCTTTGATGGGTAATTCGTTCATTCCCGATGGCTTGTATTCCATGACGCCGTGGTGGAAGTCCATTTTTGAGGACATCACCACCGTGCAGTTTAATCATCGAATGTTCGCTTATGTTTTGATCGTCCTGATTGGATATTGGTGCGTTGATCTGTGGGGTAAGGGATTGCGATTGGCATCGGCGTGTGTGGCAGTTGCCTTAACTGTCCAAGTTCTGCTGGGGATATCAGCGCTCTTGCTGCATGTGCCGGTGGCTATTGGCGCGGCACATCAGGGCGGCTCAGCGGTGCTACTTACAGCCTTGATTTTCGCTGAACGCTCATTGGCGTGGTCGCGTCAGACGGTGACGGTTAATCGCACTGCCAGTGTGATGCCTGCTCAGCTTGGGCCTGCTTAGCCTTCGGTTCCTCAGATCTATGCACCAGCGAGAATTAAAGCGCTTATTGAGTTCTGTGCCTCTGTGAGCACACCGCGTGCTGCGCTGTCTGATGGGTCGCTATTGTTTGGGTATGGCTCGTAGGCGGCAGGTGACGTCTATCCAAAATAATCAGATAGCGTCACGCTAGACGCGAATGTGACTACAGCGCTGATCAGATGCCTAAGTGATTGATAATAGTGGGGAGTACGAGAGAGGTGATGATGGCGCAGAGGGCCATACTGAGCCCTGCAAATGCACCACTCACAGGCGACATTTGGAATGCTCTAGCAGTGCCGACACCGTGAGCCAGTGTGCCCATTGCAACGCCACTGGCCACTGGGTCGGTGATCTGAAAGTATCTGAGTAACAGTGGGCCGAACATTGCGCCAATAATACCCGTCGTGATGACAACCGCAGCAGTTAGCGCAGCACTGCCGCCCGACAGCTCGGTGATTCCAATGGCGACTGGCGTCGTGACTGACTTTGAGAGTAAAGCGATCAGACTGTCGGGTAACAGTTGTAAGCTTGATCCTATGGCATAAGCCAAGCAGAGATTCAGCGCGGTTGCAGCACTTAGGCTCGTGAGCAGGGGTATGGCTAGGGCTCTGAGTCGATGCCGTTCTCGAAACAAAGGAATCGCGATCGCGATCGTTGCCAGTTCAAGGCAGTCGTGCAGTAATTCGGTGTGCGCTCGATAAAGCGGATAGTCGGCGCCACTCCAAGCTAATAGGCCGATTATAAGCGCGCTAGAGGTGATGACCGGGTGCATCAGCGAGAACGAATTCGCGCGCCGATACAACCGCAACATAAGGCTATAGACCCCAATGGTGACTGCGATCCAAAGCCCAGTGAACACGGGGTCAGCTGCCATCGGTAGAATCCACACGGCGTAGCCTCACCAGTAGCTTGGCGCAGAACACGAGCCCGACGCCGGTGGACACTAGCATGGCCACAAGCAGGCCGGCACCGTCGCCCACGAGAACGCCCCCGAGGGCGATAACGCCCACGCTTGCAGGTATGAAAAATAGGTTCATATGACCGAGTAGTGGAGACGCGATTGTCTCGAGTGCAGCGGGGACCCGCTGCAGTAGCACTAGCAGCGCAAACAGAATCATCAGGCCCAATGCAGCCGGTGGCACTGGCAGGGTGGTAGCGTCAACTATCCAGTGACTCAAAGATCGCAGTACTAACAAAATGCTGGCACCTACTGCCAGCTGCAGTGCCTTATTAAGAGGAAGGAGTGAGAGTCTTGAAGGGGCCATCTAAAGGGACTCAATGAGTGGTGCCCGGCGCAGTGCCTCAAGATTAGCACTGGCAGTGATAAAACAGGTGATACGGAGCTGCTCGTGCCATTGTTCGATGACATCGCTCAGTGCTTGTTGGCCTGTTTGCGCCGCTTTCAAGAACGGTGATGCCGCCGAGCCAATATGTGCGCCCAATCGGATCGCTCGCGCGACATCAAGTCCTGAGCGCAGTCCGCCCGAGGCAATGATCTGAGCGTCACTGTGTAATGAAGGCGTACTCGCGATGGCTGTTAAGGTTTCGGTAAGCGTTATCCCAAAGTTATGAAAGACTTCACCGATAGCAGCTTGATGGACGGTATTGGCCCGCTTCGTCTCGATCGCGGCCCAGCTGGTGCCGCCCGAGCCCGCGAGATCAATATACTGCACACCTAGATCGAGCAGTTGCCGAAACGTGGTGGGCCCGATACCGTGTCCGACTTCTTTCACTACTACGGGAACGGGACTCTCCGCAACAAGCTGCCTCAATGCGGCTGCGAGCCCGCGCCACTGTGTATCTCCGCCCTGCTGAAGCGCTTCTTGTAAGGGGTTAAGGTGAATTACAAGGGCGTCGGCCTGGGCGATTTCAATACATTTTAAAGCGTTAGCAAGGCCTTGCTGAGCCCTCAATTGCGCACCTCCCAAATTCGCGAGAATCGGAATAGTTGGCGCGATCTGGCGTAATTCAAAGGCGCCGCGTTTGGCAGTGTGCTCGATTGCGATTCGCATTGACCCCAATGCCAGGGCGATCTGATGTTGCTCTGCTGCTTGAGCGAGCCTTTCATTGAGCTGCTGGGATTCCTCGGTACCTCCGCTCATCGAAGCAATCATGAGAGGTTGGCTTAGGGTCTTCCCCAAAAAAGTGCAGCGCGTGCTGACTTCGTCAAAGTCAATCTCGGGCAGAGCTCTGGGCTCAAACCGGACTGTCTCTAGACCCGCGCTCTGCCCCATTTGAACGTCATCCCTTGCCGCAATGATAAGGTGCTGTTTTTTTCGATCGGTTATGGACTCGCTCATAAAGATGGCTGCTGATCATGGAGATGGCCTAGATAATAATCGATCAAGATCATATGAGGCACGGTTAAAGCGAAAATACCAATAAAGAATATTCGAGCAGTGAGTGTCTCTATGGCAGTGCTTGGCAGCAAGACCGAGTAAGCGATCGCGCCCATGGCAAGGGTTACGCTGAATATGCTCAGCATCCAAAGCTTAGCTTCTGACGGTGACTTGGCGTATCTGAGTACCCATTGAGTATGTCGTCGGGCATGCCAGAGGCAAAAGTAGAGGCACAAAGACCACAGTGGCGGTAGCAAAACGATCGCGGTGGCTGAGATGACCCAGACCCGCCACTGCTGATCCTTATTGCGCCATTGTCGGCACAAGTACAAACCACTCACCAACAGCCAGATTGCAGTGGCAGGAGCCAGAAATGCCTCGAGTATCACAGGGTCTGTTTTGAGCGCCTGGAAGAGCACAGCCGTCGCATCAGCTTGCTGCCAAGGTAGAAACAATGCCCACAAACCGCCGTGTGCGATCCATGCAGTCAGCGATACCGAATCGCCAGTCTGTTGATGGTCTGATCGACCAAAGTGATACAAGCTCAGTAACAGGAAACTCAGCAGGGCAAGGGTTGGCTGCCACCACCAAAATAAGACGCAGGCGAGAGCGATGCCGAGATAGGCCAAAAGCAGGGCAAACGTACCGCGCTTTGAGTCACTGTGTGAATGCAACAAATAACCATCGAGTGCGCCGTGAGGAACGCCAATAAAGGTCATCAGGGCAATGGGTAGATACAACGTGTATAAGTCTGGCAACATGCTCACAGCCTCTTCCACAGCGCTGCCAAAAAGGGTCGTTTTGGGGCAGCGGCTATCGTCCTTAGACAGGGCATCCAGCCGCCAGTGTCACTCAAAAAATGGGCGAAGTCATCGCCTGATAGCGAATGAGCCATCGCTTCGAACAGCTGGATCAAGTGCGCAGGGTTATCTCGCATCAGATCCAAAAACAAGCTATCCATCCAGCGTGATCGACCCGAATAGGGTTGGATTGTGGTTAGACCTTGGCCTGTCCGCAGTGCTTCAGCAAAGTGCTCAGCCTGTCTTAGGATTCCAGTGAAGGCATATCCGGTAGCATGTCTCGCTGCATTTCCTGCGAGGCCGGCAGCCAGGAGTTCGGTTTGTCTGGGTGTCACCGGCCCCATCGGTAATATGCCGTGTTCGACTTCATCACGAGGGTTTAGCTCAACTGCTGGCACATGCGCTTGAATCCAAGCATCAATGGCGCTCTCGTAGGGTTCTTGAGCCAATGTTTCGTAACTAAACGTGGTGGCCTCAACCAGGAGTCGAGTGTCCGACAAGGGCAGGGCGTAAATGAAGCTGATCCCGTTTGGCGCAATCGGCGCAATATTGAAATCCATCAGCACGGGGTGCGCTATTGCGTGCGGGGATTGGGTGGTCAGTGTTCGCCCTACAAACTGCTGCTTCAGTGTGCTTTCGGGAAGCTCGGGAGGTCGGGTATCGATCACCACATCGGCTTCTATCGCCCGTTGTGAAGTTTCAATATGGAACCCTTGCGACGTTTTCTGTACTGATTTGACGAGGTCATCGAAATGTCTGACGCCCGCTTGCTGCAGACTGTCAGTGAGATGCGCTTTGTATGAGCGAGCATCAAAAGAGACATACTCCAGTGCCTTGCCACGTTGAAGACTGAACCCTAATTTTTGGGTGTTGAAGCTCCATGCTGACCACGATTGAGCGCCCGGGAGAGCCAGTGCAGCAGACCTGTTTCGATCGCGCCAAAAACTCACGCGTTGTGATCGTTCGTCGGTGGCCCCCACGATCGTGACGGCTAGGCTCTGTTGATTACGCATGATCCGCTCTACGATGGTGAGCCCGGCGATGCCTGCTCCTATGATCAGTATGCTGTTAGGTGTTGGCATGAGGTAGATC
>DOVB01000175.1 GCA_003520285.1 Halieaceae bacterium | reverse complement strand
TGCACCAAAGAGATAGATTCAACGCCACCGGCGACTGCAATATCATATTCATTGCACATGATGCTTTTGGCAGCGGTGGCGATCGACATTAGGCCAGAAGAGCACTGACGCTCAATCGACATACCGGCTACTGTGTCAGGTAATCCCCCTGCTAACGCGCAGAGACGACCCAAATTGTAGCTCTGCGTACCCTGCTGAGCCGCAGCACCGAAAATACAGTCATCGATTTCTGCAGGATCTAAGCCCGCTCTTTGCACTGCAGCACGAACCACATGGCCACCCATCGCTGGCGCTTCGGTATCATTAAACCCACCGCGAAAAGATTTCGCCAAACCCGTTCTTGCTGTTGATACAATCACTGCTTCTCTCATCGCCAATCTCCTTACTCAAAGATGCAGCACTGTGATCGGTTTACCTCTAAAGCTCAACCCGCATAAGGACTAACCCGCGCCGCGACTCACCAAATCGGCACTCATGTCTCCGATCAAATCGATTCCAAGGTATGCTTTTTCACGAAACCACCAGCGCTGCTGATGCAAGAACACCGTGTCCTGGTAACGCCCCGAGGCCACAACCGCGAGTGGAAACGACTCGGTCTGCTGAATCACGGTCCAAGAGGATGACACACTTGCCTCACTCTCATCTTCAGACAGCTCGATTATAGGATTAGTGATTAAGTGACGGGTTCGGCACGTGCCGTCTGAGTAGGTTCGCACCATCGAGCGCCACATTGCCTCGATGTCCTTCGGCTCTGTGAGGATCTGATTGGGGCCGAGTCGGATGTGACCAAACTGAAACAGGGTCGCTGCCTCGGTAAATTCCCCAGCATCAATGTGCTGAGCGTAGCGATATAAAAGATTGGGGATCGCTATCGCAGGGTTTGACATGGGGCTCTCCAAAGCTCGATCTCGAAACATCAATAGGCAAGTTTAGCAGAGGGGTAAACACAAGCCACGCACCCTATCGAGGTCGCCTCAAGTGGCGCTCAACAACCTGCGATAGCCTGCCTAACAGCGCATCACTTTTGAAACACTTTCTGCCCTCGGGCCCAGGTTTGTAGCACAGCAATGTCTTTGATGGGCTTGGCATCGGCAGCTAAAGGACTCTGCTCTAGTACTACTAAATCAGCCTGCTTGCCGGGCGTTATAGATCCTTTGATATCTTCTTCAAAGTACTGGTACGCGCCACCCTGTGTCATTGCGTAGAGCACGTCTCGGACGCTCGCCCGCTGATCTTCCCCTAGGACATAACCAGAGCGGGTCTGCCGCTCTACCCCCGTCCACCACAGTCGCATCATGTTCGGTGGTACAACCGGAGAGTCGTTATGCACGGTATAGGGGATTCCGAGCTCTTGAGTGCTCTGAAGAGGGCTGATATGGCTCGCTCTTTCATCACCAAAACTCACCCTGTGCCAGTCACCCCAGAAAAACGTATGAGCAACAAAGTAAGAGGGAACCAATCCCAAGCGCTTGTAGTCCACCAAATGATCTGGACGGGTTAGCTGAGCGTGGATAACAACGCTGCGACGATCATCACTGGCATCGATTCCAGCGTAATCGTGCGCAGCAACCACCATATCGATCGCCGCGTCGCCATTGGCATGGGTAATAAATGGGACTCTTTTATCGAGCAAAGCCTTTGCCTTGGGCTGATAATCCTCTAATTGAATGACCGGATAGGCGATGTAATGCTTGGGATGTTCGACACCTTCAGGGGCCTCGTTATACGGCTCGCGCATAAAGGCGGTGCGGCCTTGAGGGGAGCCGTCGAGCATAAACTTCACGCCTCCGATTCGAATACCATTAACGTAGCTCGTTTCATACTCAAAAGATTGAAGATCTTCTTCGGAGAACCCGTTACCCACTGGAAATGCTACCAAATCAATAGGTAACGGACTTTGCTCAGCAACGGCTCTGAGCTTGCCAATGAGTTTAGGATTCGCACCACCCTCTTGCACTGTCGTTAAGCCCTGCGACGCATGGGCGTCTACCGCCTGCGCGACAATCTCGTCAAAGCCTTCAATACCGTCGCCTGACACACTCGCAAGGCTCGACGGAATCAAATAAGTTGCGCTCTCCTCGAGCACGCCGCTCGGGGTTTTACCATCAGCCTCTCTGCGAATGACACCCCCACTAGGGTTCGCAGTTTCGATTGTAATACCGGCGCGATCGAGTGCCCGAGAATTGGCGCTAGCAAGATGACCCGACACGTGTGTAATCACGATTGGGATTTCGGTGGATACCGCATCTAGATCGTGCCGTGTCGGATGACGACCCTCGGCTAGATTAGAGTCGTCGTAGCCAAAGCCATAGACCCAATCATCTTCGGTGATATTACGTTCATCAATGAATTGCTCGATCGCGGCCTGGAGGCTCGCGATATCAGTTGTCGTGCCGACCGGAGGAGGATTCAAATTCACCATCGTTGACATCGCTCCTACAAAGGTTGCGTGCCCGTGTGAGTCAATGAAGCCAGGCACCAGCGCTCGATCACCGAGTTCGATGACCCGTGTGCCAGTGCCGATGTACTCGGCTATCGCGTCGCGTGAACCAACGGCAACAATGGTGTCACCGCGCACAGCAACGGCATTGGAACCTTCGGTGCTGTCGTCCATCGTCATGATATTGTCACCAAGAAAAACCGTGTCCGCCGGATCTATCGTGGACGCTGGC
>DOVB01000178.1 GCA_003520285.1 Halieaceae bacterium | reverse complement strand
GCGATAAAAATCCTGCAGAACTGCGGGGAATCATTCGAGTACCCTGTCTCGTGGGGTATCGATATGGCCTCGGAGCACGAACGATACCTGGCTGAAAAACACGTGGGCAGACCCATTGTCGTAACCAACTACCCGAAAGACATCAAAGCCTTTTATATGCGGCTCAATGACGACGAGCGCACCGTGGCGGCAATGGATGTGCTGGCACCGGGTATTGGCGAGATTATCGGTGGCAGTCAACGCGAGGAGCGCCTTGATGTTCTCGATGCGCGAATGGACGAGAGCATGAAGGAACACCTGTGGTGGTATCGAGATCTCCGCCGCTACGGCACCGTACCCCACGCTGGGTTTGGTCTGGGATTTGAGCGTTTACTGAATTACATCACTGGCATGGAAAACGTGCGCGACGCGATCCCCTTTCCGCGCACACCGGGCAATGCGGCTTTCTGAGCGAGTCGGCCCCTGCGGTGGGCCCGCAAGCCTTGGGCGTATTCAAACGATAAGGTTGGGGTGACAGGACTCAGACGATAAGGCTAGCGCGGCAGGACTCAAGCGACGAGACTCAGACGTGTGACTCGTCATGCGTACGAGTCAATCACCTCACTGAGCAAGCCCCTTGAGCGCTTGCTTACAGAGCTCGTGCAGTCATAACTGCCACTCGCAAATCCTAGAGTTGAGTAACAGCCCACGCCAGCGCCCTCGCATTGAGCTCTCGGGCCATCAACTTAGAGGGTGCCTCGGTATAACAGCGCAATTCCGGCGCGTTCCCCGATTGACGAAAATGAATGACGCGCCCCCCGTCAAAATACAAGCGGCAGCCGTCGGTGGTATCTGTGGCACGCACGGGGTCAAGTTCAAGATCGACTTCTAAAACACCTGCTTCGAGCGCCAATTGCTCGATAAACCTCTGCCCAAGCTCGGGCGCTACGCCTTTGATCCGATCGCTGTAGGTATAAATATCAGGGAGCCTTTGATCGAGCTGTTCAACGCTCAAAGCCTCTTGACGGCACTGGCGTAAAACGGCGAACAGGGGTAATAAAGCATCTCGTGTTGCCAGAGCCTTTAGCACCTTGCCGTCGACGCTCAGATCACTCGCCACCAGAAACCCACCATTGGCTTCAAAACCGACCACGGTGTCGTAGCGACTCAGTAAACGCTGCATTTCTGCGATCACATAGGGTGAACCAATTTTGGTATAGGCAACGCAGTCGAAAAAACCGTCTGTTAACACCGCTGAATTTGAGCTCACGGGGGTTACCACGGCCTGCGCTTGAAGTGCCTGAGCACACAAAATCCCGAGTCGATCCCCACGTAGCCACTGTCCTTTCGCGTCGCCCACCAGGGGTCGATCGGAATCACCGTCGGTCGAGAACAACACATCAAACGACATCTCTTCCGCCCACCGCTTTGCGCGAGCTTCGTCTTCAGGGCTCACTGCTTCCGTGTCAATCGGCACGAATGACTCAGTGCGCCCAAGGGTAATCACCTCTGCACCCATGCGAGCGAATAAGTCAGCAAACAAATCGCGACCCGCACTCGAATGCTGGTATAAGCCGATACGATAGCCCGCGAGCGCTCGCTCCCCAAAGGCATCGAGGTAACGCTGGCAATACAGGTGATACGCGGCCTGATTGACTGGGGGTAAGGGTGTTGTGAGATCCGATGAGAGATCAACCAGTGCCTCATTGATGAGGGTTTCGTGCGACTTAGTGATCTCACCCTCGAGGCTATAAAATTTTAGACCATTGCGATCAAAGGGTATGTGTGAGCCCGTAACAACAATCGCCGGTGCACCCATAGATTGCGCATATAGCGCGATGGCTGGAGTCGGGAGGACACCGACATAATCGATCAGACAATTGTGAGCTTTGGCTGCTGCAGCGCAGGCAGACGCAATTGCAATGCTAGATTCGCGCAGATCATGCCCCAGAACCAGTCGCTCTGACGAAGGCGCAACTTGCCGTAAAAAGGCATCGGCATAAGCAAACACCACGCGATCAGTAAGATCTTTCACCAATCCACGCACGCCACTGGTGCCAAACTGCACGTCACAACCCCTAGTTACCTCAGATAGTCGTTGCACACCTTGTCTCCTAACTCGCGCTTAAACCCTTGCGGTTCTGTTCTGTCCTGCCGAGACTCACGCATGACCCTCGAGACCCTAATAGCAGAAGACAATCGAGCGGCCGACGCAGGCTCATGCACAAGACTGGCTTACAGAGGATCGCCCAACATGAACCGCTCTAACTGCACCCGTGTGGCACGGCCCAGCAGTTCAATCAACAGATAAGCTCTGTCGTCATCTTTACTCATCTCGAAAATGCCTTGTAGACCGGCAAATGGTCCCTCGAGAATATCGACTTGATCACCCCGTTTATGCGGCCAAGCTGAGGCATCGCGCGCTCCAGTCGTTGGGTCTTGCTGGGATTGCAGAAATTCGATCACGCTGTCTGGTACCGGCACGATCTCTTGACCAAATCGAACCAGATTAATCACCCCGATGGTCGAACGCACTGGGGCCATATCGTCGGTACCAAGCCGTGCTTCGATAAACAAATAACGCGGAAAGAGCGGTCCTATCACGTGTCTCCACTGACCGCGCACGCGTTTACGCTGCTCAATCTTCGGTAGAAACACCTGATAACCCTGCCGCGTTAAATGCTCACTGGCAAGTTCTTCTTGCTTGGGTTTGGTTTGTACAACAAGCCAAGTCACTGTGGGTTATGCTCTAATTCAGAAAACACGCAGTGTAATCGATCTACCGCTCAGCTAACACCGTTGGCGACCCTTTGCGTTACTGAATCTCGCAGCTCTCGCGCGAATTACCCGCATCGAAGTAGGCCTGGAACACCTTCGGTGTGCGCCCTCGACCAGTCCAGAGTGATTCTTGACCATCGATTACCAAACGATATTTAGGCGCAACGGGGCCACTGGGCTTACGTTTAGACTTAGCCGCTGCCGCACTGGCCTTCGGTGCCGCTGCTTTGCGACCGCGACCGACTGCTCCGCTCAATTCTTGAGTGCTTACACCCGCCTCTGCCATCATCGCTTTAATACGCTCAATGTTGGCGAGCTTTTCTTTAGCGGCGCGATCTGCTTCTTTTTTCTTGAGCTCTGCTTTGGCTTCTTGCAAAACTGCGATGAGTTTATCAATTTCTTTTAAAGCAAGACGCTTGGCTTCCGCCTTTGCCTTCGCTTTTGATTTTAAATAAATACTAAATACTGATTCTTTTGCCATATCCATTCTCGATTGAATTAAACCCAGAAAAGTATAAGCGTTTTAATCAAAAATTAAAATGAACGAAAGCTAGCTGCTGGCTTTTACAAAATAATGACGCAACCTAAAAAAGAATAATGAGCAGAGCACACCCGCACTATCCGCTATTAAATCAGCCCACTCTGCCGCGCGCGAACTCGTGAGCGACTGTGCTACTTCTATTATTGCGCCGTATAGAATAAGACCCAGCACGATCCAAAGTTTACTTTGGGGATAAGACCAGCTACCCAGAGTACCCAGCCCCAAAAAAGCG
>DOVB01000180.1:6108-7278 GCA_003520285.1 Halieaceae bacterium | reverse complement strand
ACTTCAATGCTGAACAAAACGTAAGGAGCACCGATGTCTGCAGAGCTGATTTGGATCGTCATGGGCTTGGTATTGATCTTAGCTGAGTTCATTTTGCCCGGTTTGATCGCCATTTTTTTCGGAGTCGGCGCCCTCAGTGTGGGTCTTATGGTCTGGTGGGGTTGGATCGACGATACCAGCTACCAACTCTCGCTGTTCGGCATTATTTCGGGTGGTCTGCTCTTAGGGTTGCGGCAGCGCTTTAAAACGTGGTTCTCGGGTGGCAGCTTAGTGGCTGATACCGACACCCCTGATGACGACTACGTCGGGCACTACGCGACCATTACCGAGGGCTTCGAAGAAGGACAACGTTTCGGCAAAGTGTCGTATCGCGACACCCAATGGAATGCAACGACCGAGGAGTCAGTGAGCTTCAATGTCGGTGATCGAGTACTCATATCAGGGCGTCAGTCCTCTAACCTTATTGTGACCAAGGAGTCCTAGTATGGATATTTCTCTGATTCTGGCCATTGGCTTTTCAATCTTCGTCATTATCACGATTGCCAAAACCGCTCGCGTTGTTCCCCAGCGCGAACAGTACGTGATCGAGCGACTGGGTAAATACTCTCGTACTTTAGATGCCGGTTTTCATATCCTGATCCCCTTTTTGGACAAGGTGGCGTACAAACACTCCATGAAAGAAATTGCTCTGGACGTGCCGCAGCAAACCTGTATCACCAGAGACAATATCGCAGTTGATATTGACGGCATTATTTATCTTCAAGTGGTCGATGCGCGCGCAGCGAGCTACGGCATAACCGACTATTTCTATGCCACCACCCAACTAGCGCAAACCACGCTGCGATCTGAAATAGGCAAAATTGAGCTCGATAAAACATTTGAGGAACGGGATACGATGAACGCTAGACTCGTGGACACGGTCGATAGAGCCGCTGAACCATGGGGAATTAAAGTACTCCGTTACGAGGTTAAAGACATCGTGCCGCCAGAATCTGTCAAAGATGCCTTAGAGAAGCAAATGCGTGCGGAACGGGAACGTCGCGCGGTCGTTGCCAAGTCCGAGGGTGAGCGGCAAGCTCAGATCAATATTTCTGAAGGTGCTCGCCAAGAGATGATCAATCTCTCGGAAGCGCAAAAACTAAAGCAAATCAACGAGGCCGAGGGTAAGGC
>DOVB01000180.1:0-5889 GCA_003520285.1 Halieaceae bacterium | reverse complement strand
AGAGTTGCCGAGCAGTACGTCAAAGAATTCGGTCAGCTGGCAAAAACTAACAACACTCTCATCATCCCCTCAAACCTCGGCGATGTGGGTGGCATGGTGGGCACCATCATGAAGTCGATGGAAGCCGCTCGTGATACAAAACAAATGCCAGCGCGAACCGAGTAATCCAATACGGTGTAAACAACACCTACAAGCATAAAGGCGACTTAGCGACTCACAGGCTTTTTCGACAGTATTCTTTGTAGCGTGCGGCGATGCATGTTGAGTGCGAGAGCCGTAGCGGACACATTGCCCTCATTCTCGAGTAGCACGCGCTGGATGTGCTCCCACTTTAAACGCTCAACCGAAGGGGGCGCGCTGGGAATTTGTGGCGATGGGTCGCGCTCACCGCGGAAACTTGCAATGATCTCTTTGAGTTTGGTCGGTTTACACAGGTAATCGTCAGCACCTAAACGAGTTGCTTCAACTGCGGTGGCGATACTTGAGTAACCTGTCAGAACCACAATACGTGCATCGGCACCTAAAGATTGTCTGAGCTCTGGCAGCAATAATAACCCGCTGGTGGTTGGTAAATTTAAGTCCAATAGCACCCATTGCGGGTTTTGAGCGGCCAGCACGAGGGCATCCTCCGCATTTAAGGCATAACTCGCTTGATAGCCTTCGCGCTCAAAGCCTCGTATCGCCGCATGCGCAAAGTTGACGTCATCATCGACGATCAATACTTGCATCAAGCTTCCCCAACATCACTGCGGGGCAGAACAACCGTCATCAAAGTGCCTCCTTGCTTTGGCTGGTGATATAGCAGTTGCCCTTGGTGCTTCTCGATAGTGGCATGCGACAGCAAGAGTCCAAGACCCAGCCCCTTGGTAGACCGGTGAATAATCCCTTTACCAATCTGTTGGCGAATATCCTCGGGAATCCCCGAGCCGTAATCTTGGATATGTAAAGACACGGTATCTTCATCCCAATCTATACTGATATCGATGCTGTCAGTACCAGACTCGCTGGCATTGTTGAGCAAGTTTTCCAGCGCCGGCGTCAGAGTCTGATCAATGTGAATCATGGGTGCCTGACCAGACCCCAGGGTTTTGAAACTCAACTGCACGGCTGGACGTTTATTCAACCAACCCTCTATTACCTGTTCGAGCCAACGCTTTGAATCCTTATCCTGAGGGGTGCTTAGGACATCGAACTCGGCATTACTCGCCAGCTTTCGCAACGTTCTGGCACATTGATCGATACCGCTGTCGAGCTCGTCAAATAACCGCCGCGCTTGGTCGTCATCGGGACACAACTGACGTAATTCGTCACTCAAAAGCGTGAGGGTGTTGAGGGGTGAACCAAGTTCATGGGCAGTATTAGCCGCGATGGTCGCTACTGCTCGAATCTGCTCATCACGTAAATTTTGCTCGCGATACTGTACCTCTTTCTGCTCCCTAGCACGCATGCTTTGAGCCATTCGCGTCACAAAAACAACGACTAACAAGGCACTGAAAACAAAGTTCAACCACATCCCCATAGTATGACTGCTTGACATCGTATGGCTCATCGACAAGTGTCCACCTGAGGGCAACAACAGACCAAAAGGCTGATGGTAATTCAGTAATACCGTGTAGGCGCACAAGGCGGCAATTCCGACCAGAATGGTGAATCGCTGGTTCAGCACCGCCGCACTTACAATGATAGGGACCAATAGATAAGAGATGAAAGGGTTGGTCGCACCACCGGTCAAATACATGATGAAGCTCCAGCCAATCACATCGATGGTAATCTGCTGGAACAACTGTAAATCCGTTACTCGGGTCTCTGCACGAAAATAAAAAGCACTCACGGCTGTCAGAGATGCCAAAGCCACAACAGCGAGAGCACCCGAATAAAGGATCGCTGCGTTACCAATCGTTAACGCAAAATACAACAAAGTCGCCGCTTGCCCCAAAAGCGCCAAACTGCGGATCAAAAACAGCTGGTAAAGCTGCGATTTAGACCAATGAACCATGTGGAACTCCATAGGGAGTTTGGGTTACGAGTAAGTAGTTTGCTCAACATCGGCTCACATCGTATACGACTATGGGCCTGTATCTCTGTTTGCTCGTGGTAATTTCTGCTGCACTGAGCTGATTCAGCACTAGGTCTCAAACGTACGGTTTTGAGTCAACTCAACCACAACAGTTCAAGCCGCTAATAACTGCCATGACATCATAGATAATTACTCAAAATTGTCACCCCTCAAAATATGACCGGAGAGCGTTCTAACCAGCAAACCCGTTTGCATGACCTGAGCCCAATACGACTTAGCTGGAATAGCCCCCCATCGAACATGTTAAGGTTGTTCAATAAGTCGATCACCGTCTTCCAGGCCTGCGGTGATTTCAAGGTATCCGCCCTCAGATCGCCCGACTCTGACAAAGCGCTTAACAGGACCAGAGGGTGACTCTATCCACACCAAGTTGAGCTGTCCAAGATGCTGCACAAACTCTTCTGGTACCGCTCGCCAGAGTTCTTCGCCAGAGGGTATTTGAGCTTCGGCAAACAGGCCCGGCAATAAACCCTGGATTTCGGAGACCTGTAAAGTAACATCGAAACTGCGCGACACCCGATCCGCAACCGGTACAATCTCACTCACTTGCGCACTGAAGCTACGTTGCACAGAAGGCACTGTCACCTGCACAGCGTCCCCAAGGGCGAGCCTCATTGCAAGCGATTCTCGAACTTTCACCGCCACTTCCAAGCTGCCCGGATTATACAACGACACCAGTCGAGCACCCGGGCTCGCCAAATCGCCAGGCTCAACAAATCGATCCACCACACGCCCCGCTATGGGTGCTCTCACCTCGGTATAGCTCACCGCCGCAGCGAGCTCCTTGGCGGTTTCACTCACCGCTTGTCGCTCTGCTAATAAGGCCGCCTCTGCAGCAACCGCTTTGTCTGCGTCCGCTTGAGATAGTAAACCTCGCTCGAGTAATTCTTCGGTACGAACAAGGGTTTTCTGTGCCTCTTGCAAGCGGGCGTCAATCGCTGCTCGACTCGCCGTGAGGGACTCTAGCCTAGCCTTCAGATCGCGCTGATCAAGGCTCACTAGCAAATCATCGGCCTCCACTCGATCACCGGCCCGAACTAAAACACGCTCGACAGTCGAGAGTACTCGTGAGGAAACGAGGGTAGTCTCTCTGGCTTCGATAGAACCAGGGACGCGCTCAAATGATGGCCTTTTTTGGCTACTCACCACATAACTGCTGCCGCCGGTCCGCGCTTCAGTGATCAACAACCCCGGTAACACTCTCGCATTAAAACCGCCGGCCATCCAAACAATCACCAGCGCCAACAGCAGCAATAAAATAAGACTCCCGGCCATTAAACGTCGATTAGAACTCACAGCTGTGACTCCTTCTGAGAATGATCAAAATCTGAACCATACAAGATGCAGTACACCACCGGCACCACCACCAAGGTGAGCACGGTAGAAGCAACGATCCCGAACATAATTGCAATCGCTAGGCCGCTAAAAACAGGATCAAGGGTAATCACCAAATTGCCTAGCAAGGTCGTGCCTGCGGTCAACAACACCGGCCGCATCCTGATGGAACCGGCATTGAGCACCGATGCAATCACTGTGGCTCCGCGGGCTCTCGCTTGATTGATAAAATCAACCAGAATTAACGCATTACGAACCACAATGCCCGCCAAAGCGATCATGCCAATCATGGCCGTAGCGGTAAACAAGACTGGATCAGGTGCACCCGCAACCCAGCGTTCGCCGAACTGATTTAACAGCCAGAATCCCGGCATTATTCCGATCATCGTAAGAGGAATCGACGACATAATCAGCAGCGTTAAAGCCACCGAGCCCGTCTGAATGCGCAACACAAAGTAAATCGCTGTTAATGCGAAGGCAAACGCCAACCCCATATCGCGAAATACATCGACGGTGATTTTCCACTCACCCTCACCCACCCAGCTGACGTCAATCGAGGGGGGTAACTCCCACGTCTCAGTCCCACCAGAAGAGAGAAACGTCCTGGATTGCCAATCTTTGGTTGTGACGCCACCTGAGCCTTGGTCGGCGACGATATCAGCAATCACCTCGGCTGGCGTGCGGCCCGAGATTTCTGCGGTAACATACACGACAGGGCGCAGATCTTTCCGAAAAATCGGCGTCTCGAAGTCAACTGACTCGAAATGCCCTAACTCGCCAATGGTCACAAGATTCTGGGGCGCTGCCTGCAAACCTGCTGATCTCTGCTCTGAGACAGCACCCAGACGCCCTTTCACCAACAAAGATGCCAAATCTTCCTGCCGCGTGCGCTCAGAGACCGGTAGCTGAAGTGTGATTGGCAGGGGCTGAGATTCCCGCTCTGCAGCAACAAAGCCGATTATTTTGCCAGCATTAGCGATGGCGAGCGTCTGATTAATATCAACTGTCGGGATACCAGACATAGCGGCTTTGGCCTTGTCAGTCGTAAAACGCAAGCGCGGTGCCACCACTCCAACACTGGTATCGACATGCGTGACAAAGGGTTCTTGCTCGAAACGCCGAGCCAGTAACTGCGCGGCATATTGCTGGTCTTCATAGGGTGTGAGTGTTTGACCATAAATTTCCGCTACCAAGGTCGCCATTACGGGTGGCCCTGGTGGCACCTCAAGCACACTCACCACTGTACCAGGATAGCGCGAATCCAGCTCAGAGAGCGCCTCTCGCAATCGCAGCACCACCGAGTGCGACTGATGAACGCGGGCAGACTTATCGACTAAGGTCAGCCGAATATCTGCCAGCTGAGAGGCCTCGCGCAAGTAGTGCTTTCGAACCAATCCGCTAAAATCGTGCGGGCTAGGTATCCCTGTGAAGATCGCCGCAGACTCAATCTCGGGAAACTGCAGCGCAATTTTAGCCGCCTCGCTGGCCACTCCCGCGGTATTCTCGAGCGCAGTGCCTTCGGGCATATCGATTACGATTTGCAGTTCATTCTTGTTATCAAAAGGCAGCAATTTCAGGGGCACCAAGCGCAGTACAGGTAGCGAGAGAGCCGCCACAAAGAGCCCCAGCAAAATCCACAATACCGCCCTTCGTTTAGAGGGTGAACGCAGCAAGACGCCCATGTTACGAGCGTAAAAAGAATCTTGAACTTGACTAGACCACTCATCCGCCAATCCCTCTGCGGCGCTCGACTTGAGGAACAAACGCGCCAACCATGGTGTCACCAAGAATGCTGTTAGCGTACTCGCCATCACCGCAATGGGAACATTAAATGCCATGGGAGCCATGTAAGGACCCATCATCCCAGTGATAAAGGCCAAGGGCAGGAATGCGAGAACAATCGTCGCCGTCGACATTAAAAGTGGTATTTTAATTTCGCCGATCGCGTCGACGATGCGGGCGCTAGTGTCACCGCTGCCAGCCGCTAATTTTCGGGTGATGTTATCAACCCCCGTAATGGGGTCATCGACTAACAGACCGAGCGATAAGATCAACGCAAATAAGGTTACGCGGTTAATGGTGTAACCGAAGGCCAAATCAAGCACTAAGGTCAATCCATAGCAGACGGGCACCGCTAGTGCGACAATTAAAGCAGCGCGCCATCCCAGAAAAAGCCCGATAAACCCCACCACTGTCAACACAGCGAATATCAGACTACTGCCAAGATTGGTGACCTTCTCGTTGGCAGTGACGCCATAATCTCGGATGACATGAACCTCGACGCTATCAGGGATAAGGCCACGCTGTAATACCGCCATGGTGTCATGCAAGCCTTTGGCAACCGCTACCGCATTGGTCCCGCCTTGCTTCGCAACACTAACAGCCACCATGGGCTGATAAGCCTGCGTTTGCGCACTCTGGCGAGATTCATACCAAGTCAGCGACGTCTCGGGCAAGGGCGCATCGATAACGTCAGC
>DOVB01000179.1 GCA_003520285.1 Halieaceae bacterium | reverse complement strand
GTGCATTGTGGCGCCATCAAATGCCAGGGCTCCCTCGGCGCCACGAGTCATGACAAATTGCTTTGCTTTGGTTTTCAAGAGTGCAATGGCGTCATCTACTGACTCTGTTTTGGCAAAGCACAGCGCCTCTTCGGTATTGCAGAAAATAAGATCAACGTGATCTCCAACCAATGCGTCCACTTGCGAGCGAAAGTGCTCAACCATACCAGGGTCTGAGAAACTCAAGGCAATTTTGACATTGTTTTCGCGGGCGATGTCCAAGGCTGTTAGACACGCTTCCATACCGGTTGGAGACGGCGCCTGATAGGCTTCTAGGTAAAGCCATTCGCTGTTAATGAGAGCTGATTTGTTCAGTTGATCCAAAGACAAGGAAGCGCTGATACCAAGAAACGTATTCATGCTTCGCTCAGCATCGGGGGTGATTAAGACTAAGCATTTCCCCGTTGTACCAATGCCGCGAGCGGCCCTTTCGTCGCACGCCACACCGGCTTGCTGCAGATCGCCTAGGTAGATGTCGCCATCCGTATCGTGCGCTACTTTACACGCAAAATAAGTTGGGCTTCCCATCAGAGAGGCCGCAATAATCGAGTTGGCGGCACTGCCGCCACTCGCGTGTTCGGCGGTGGTCAAATGGTCTTGGAGATGCCCCAATAGCTGATCTTGGCGAGATTGATCGACTAAGGTCATCACCCCTTTCTGGACTTCCATTTGAACGAGATCTTGATCGCTCACTTTGATTTCGGTGTCTACTAGGGCCGCACCAATACCAAAAATGTTATATGTTTTCATGTCCGATCGCTTCGCCTTAGGTTTGGTGTATTATCTCAGCATCCCATCTAATTGAAAGGGTATTCTTACCAGATGCTAGCCTTATTTTTATGTTGACACGAAGCTTAATCCTCGGATCAAAAGCGTTATTGGCGGCATTGGTTTTGGTTTTGGTGTGGGTCGCGTATTTAGACGCGGTTATTAGCAGCACCTTCGATCGGAAGCGTTACGCGCTGCCCGCGACGGTTTATGCACGTTCTCTGGAGTTATTTGAAGGTGCTCAGGTTTCGTCGGCGCAACTCGTTGCAGAGCTTGAGGGAATCGGATATCGGAGAGTTGATCAACTTTTCCGTCCCGGTCAATTTCGGCTTGCTGGCACCCAGCTCGAGCTGTTCACTCGTGATTTTAAGTTTCCCGATCAGTTGGTTGAAGGCGCTCGCCATACCATTAAACTCCGGCAAAATCGTGTGGTTGAGCTCACGCGAGATGCCGATGCCATCGACTTGCTGCGGCTCGAGCCCATGGTGATTGGTGGTGTTTATCCAAAACATGGCGAGGATCGCATTTTGGTTCAGCTCTCTGAGGTGCCGCGCACCCTCACTGAGGGTCTGTTGGCGATCGAGGATCAGCAATTTCAGACTCATAAAGGGTTTTCTCTGACCGGTATTGTGCGCGCTTTTAGTACCAATCTTCAGTCAGGCAGAGTCGTTGCTGGTGGTTCAACAATCACCCAGCAGTTGGTGAAAAACTATTACTTAACACCTGATCGTACTCTAATACGCAAGGTTAGAGAGCTCTTTATGTCGGTATTGTTAGAGTGGCATGCAGAGAAAGATGAGATCCTAGAAGGCTACCTCAACGAAATTTATTTGGGTCAAGAGGGACCGCGCGCAATTCATGGTTTTGCGCTCGGCGCGTTGCACTACTTTGATACCCCGATTACGCAACTCGGATTGCATCAGCAAGCCCTGCTCGTTGGCATGGTGAAAGGTCCGTCACTTTATAATCCCCGGCGCAATCCTGATCGAGCACGAGAACGCCGAAATTTGGTTCTTGGCGTCTGGGCAGAGCAGGGCGTCATTTCGCAAGAGCAGGCGGCTATTGCTCGGCTCATGCCACTTGATCTTCAGAGGCAACATGCCACCAAGCAAAGATTCCCGGCTTACCTGGAGTTGGTAAGGCGGCAACTTCGACTCGAGTATCGGGATGAAGATTTATCGACCTTGGGTCTTAGGATCTTTACGGCTTTTGATCCCTCGCTGCAAGAGGCTTTGCAAGAATCGACCCGGCGTGGCTTGGCCTCGGTGGGTGGGGGCGATGATGCCCTCGAGTCGGCATCGGTTGTAACTCGTGTCGATAGCGGCGAAGTAGTTGCCCTGACTGGTGGGCGGCGAGTCAGCCAGGCGGGATTCAACCGAGCTCTTGATGCACGCCGGCCCGCAGGTTCCTTGTTTAAACCAGCTGTTTATTTGCTTGCCTTGGAGCAATCTGAGCGCTTTTCGCTAGCGTCTGTGCTAGATGATGCGCCCTTGAGTTACACCTTACCGAACGGTGATGTCTGGGCGCCTGAAAATTTCGATAAAACTTATCGAGGTGAGGTATTGCTGTATCAAGCGCTGATTCAGTCTCTGAATTTACCGGCAGTCAAGCTGGGTTTAGAGCTGGGTGCTGATCGTGTGAAACAGACGCTCCAAAGACTCGGGATCTCAAGTTATATTCCAGAAGTCGCGGCCCTTCCGCTGGGCGTAGGAGAGTATGCTCCGATCGATTTAGCGGCGATGTATCAAACCATAGCAGCCGGCGGATTTCGGACGCCGCTCAGAACTATACGAGCCATTGTTGACTCGCAGGGACAGCCTCTACGGCGTTACCCTCTTTCTTATGAGCGCACGGTCGAGCGAACGAGCATGCACTTATTGCACTATGCTTTGTTGGGTGTAATGGTAGAAGGCACAGGTGCGCGGTTACAGTCGCTGTTGCCCGATGACTTAGTTACCGCTGCAAAAAGTGGCACCAGTGATGACGGCAGAGACTCATGGTTTGCTGGGTTCAGCGGAGACTTACTCACAGTAACATGGGTTGGTTTTGACGATAATCGCTCAACGAATTTGACGGGTACGCTGGGGGCTGGTCAAATTTGGGCGCGATTTATGGGATCACAGGCCCAGAGATCTGTTGCTTACCGAATGCCAGAGAGCATCTCGCTAGCTTGGATCGATGAGCGCAGTGGTTTGCGGACTGGCAAGGGCTGTGAGCATGCTAGACGGATCCCCTTTAAAGCGGGTTCAGAACCGGCAGCCAGAACAGACTGCCGCTCATCTAGCCGCCCAGTGCGAGACTGGCTCGACAAATTATTAGGAGGATAAGATGGTGCAATGGCGACGATATGTCATGATTTTGGCTGCATCTGTCATCGCTGGTTGCGCGGCTCCTATGGTGCGTGAAGTCGAGGAGACAACGCCAAAGTTACCGCCATCGGTAATGGTAGAGCCGGCCTTGTCGCCAGCTTACTTCAGGCTACTTGATGAAGGCGAAGCACTTCTTGAGAGTGAGGATATCACTGGAGCGATTGCGCTGTTCGAGAGGGCCCAGCGCATTCACGCCGACGATGCTCGCGTGTATTTAGCAATTGCTAGGGCCTACGCTGTAGCGGGTGATGAGCGTTCAGCCATGGCGATGGCGGAGCGAGGTTTGCTGTACTGCAAGAGCGCGGAAAAGTGTCGAGAGCTGGATCAGTTTGTTCGTTAGTCGTCGGTGCAAACGAGCTGGTAACGATTGTCAGCGGCTTGAAATTCTAAATACTGGTTAATGCACCGAGGCCGTTCACCGATATTGTGGCTTACGAAAATCAATTGAATATCACTGGTGGCAATCACGTGGTCCACACAATTCATAAGACACTGAGTCGATTGTGCATCTAAGCCGAGGGTTGGCTCGTCCAAGATAAGCACACGGGGATGTTTGACCAGTGCTCTTGCCAACAATACGAGTCGTTGTTGACCAAACGATAAGGTGCCAAACTGAGCGTTGATCAGATCAGCAAGTCTAATGGTATCTAGCCATTGCGCGGCTATCTGTCGCTGCGACGCTCCGGTAGTTTGGTAAAGTCCCTGGCTGTCATAAAATCCCGAGAGCACCGCTTCGAGTACTGTTTGATGGTGCGGAAACTTGAGGTGAGTCGAGGTATCGAGCAAGCCAAAGTGCTGTTTGATTTCCCACACGCTTTCGCCACTGCCGCGACGAGTTCCGAATATCGTAATGTCTTGACCATAGGCTTTCGGACTGTCACCTGTGACTAAACTCAGAAGAGTCGTTTTACCAGAGCCATTGGGTCCTGCAAGCAGCGTATTTTGCCCCGCCTTCATGTGCCAGCAGACATCGCTAAGGACTGGATTATCATCGAACCACACACTCACATTCCGAATGACGATGGGGTCTCTTGAGAGTACTGAGTCGCGTGTGGGGGGGCTTGGCAGGGCCTGAAAGGTAAGAGGCGAGGGTTGGAACACAGCGCGCACTGTGTCGGCCGCGAGCGCTTCTGTTTTGGTGCCCTGAAACACGATACGCCCCCGGTCCAATACCAAAAGGTGGCTGACTCGGTCAGGCACTTGGGCCAGGTCCCGCAACATCAGAACGATTGATGAATCACCTTGTAACAAGACATCGAGCGCTGACATGAGAGTTCGCTGACTGTTGCGGTCAAGTCCGTCAGTGGGTGAATCGAGCAAGAGTACTTGGGAGTTGCTACAAATCGCCTGAATCAGGAGAGTTTTGCGCGCTTCCCCAGTGGAAATGAAGCGTATCCCACGATCAAGAATATGCCGAGTTGATCAATCCAGAAATTGACACTCGATGCCGAGCTGTTTGCGCTGAAAAGCGTATCTCTTACGATCGTTCCTGGATCCTTGGCATCGGGTCTAAACTCTGAGTCATCGAGTTTTTGGTCTCTTTCTATCAATCCCTTTTGCTGCTCAAAACATACGTAGGCTAGGCCTCGATCGCGGACTTCTTGAGACTGCGTTAGGTGTCCCACGAAGTGTTTCACCGTGCCCGTTATAATGTTGGCAATACTGGTTTTGCCCGCGCTATTGGGACCCACTATCGCCCATTGCTGACCCGGCTCAATGTGCCACGAGATGTTTCTCAATGCGGGCTGCACGCGATAGGTCAGCGAGACCTTATCCAGTTCAATCAGGGGCGCTGGTGTGCTAGCTTTGATATGATGTGCCTCGAGCTGTGCAATAGGGTGTGATGAGTGGTCGTGTGTTAACTGACATAGAAGCGTCTTTGAGCGTATATCAGCGCAAGCAGCACCCACTGCGCTCAGTGTCGCGCCGCGCTGCGGTCGCCATTATGCTGAGCCAAACAGCAGGTGATGTAAACGTGCTTATGATACGCCGTGCGGAACGCAAGGGCGACCCTTGGTCAGGACATATGGCGTTTCCGGGTGGCATGGTCGATGCTAAAGATTCTCACTCCTTTGCCGCTGCGGTGAGAGAGACAGAGGAAGAGATTGGATTTCAGTTGACGCCTGCTGACCGAGTCATTGGTCGTTTATCAGATATTCGTGCGCGCCGAGCGCAGAGTCACAGTGATCGGGGTTTGGTGGTTTGTCCCTATGTGTTGAGGGTCGATAGAGATATCAGCGCTACGCCGAATCATGAAGTGGCGGAAGTGGTAGAGGTGCCTTTAAGTTTCATTCTGGATCTGAGCAATCGCCGTCCTATGCCAGCTGAATTGTTGGATATGCCTCGGCAGATTCCGTGCTACCAATATCAGAATAAAGTGATTTGGGGCATGTCACTCGCCATGCTCGATGAGATTCTCACGCATACTTTTCAGAGTCACCCTAAGCCGTGGCAAATAGAGAGCCCAGTTTAGGGTTTTACATGGAGGCGAGTGTTGATCATGAGCTCTCGCAAGGCGGGGTCCATTTGCGTTGCTTCCTGCAGGTCTGAGCGACTCGCTTGACCTTTTACGTAGCTCTCAATCAGCTCTAACAATACCGGTGTGGTATCTGGTTCAAAATCCCATTTCGTGGCATTGATGATGGGGCCGGCAATCCAGCGTCCATCGCTCGGTAAGAAGTAGCCCCCGCATCCTGCTAGGCTGAAGTCGCCAACCCTGCCGTAGCTGATATTCGGTGTCATTGGATTGAAGCCATCGTCGGGGACTTCGTTGATGCGATCTAATGCGAATACCCACTGTTCTTCGAGTGCGAATCGATCGAGCTCGGCGCGACACAGATCTTGAGTCTTCAGCCATATCCGAACGGTATCGAAATGACCAGTGCCTTTGAGTTCTCGTTGGACTTCTAAATCAACGGAATTGCCTTTTATTTGTACGATGCGACCGTGAACGATGTAGTCGACTTTGGGCGCGATATCGGCAAAGCTGCCCTCCCACAAGCATTCGCACGCAGTGGCGGGAAGACTGAGTAGGAATGTGACTAACGGAACAATGAGCTTAGTGTTCATTTAACAAGCGTGCGGCCTCTGGTGCAAAATAGGTGAGAATACCGGCACAGCCGGCTCGCTTGAAGCACAGTAGTGACTCAAGTATGACCGCTTCTCGGTTGAGCCAGCCGGCGTTAAACGCGGCGCAATGCATGGCGTATTCACCACTTACCTGATAGGCAAAGGTGGGCGCCCGTAACTCTTGGGTGACACGTTGAATCACGTCGAGATAGGGCATACCCGGTTTGACCATAATCATGTCCGCACCCTCTTGAAGGTCTAGGGCACATTCGTGCACAGCTTCGTCGCTGTTCGCCACATCCATTTGATAAGTTGATTTGTCGCCAGAGCCCAAGTTTGATGCCGAGCCGACGGCCTCTCTGAAAGGTCCGTAGTAAGCACTCGCATACTTGGCGGAGTATGCCATGATTAGAGTATCTGCATGCCCCTTGCTTTCTAAAGCGTGACGGATTGCGCCAATGCGGCCATCCATCATATCTGAGGGGGCGATGATATCAGCGCCTGATTCAGCATGTGACAGCGCCTGTTTAACTAACACCTCGGTGGTCAGATCGTTTAACACGTATCCAGCATCATCAATAATGCCGTCTTGACCATGTGTCGTGTAGGGGTCGAGCGCCACATCGGTCATAATCAGCAGATCTGGAAATTCAGTTTTCAGAGTATTGACCGCTCGCTGCACCAAGCCATCGCTCGCATAGGCGGCTTCGGCCATGAGTGACTTTTCGCTCTGATCGACAACAGGGAAGAGAGCTAGGCAGCGGATCCCGACGGCAATCCACGCTTGTGCGTCGTGAAGGAGCTGATCGATACTCAAACGCTCGATCCCCGGCATCGAGGTTATCGATTCACGGCGATTCTTGCCCTCGACAATGAACACTGGGTAAATAAGATCCGCTGCGCTCAAGTTCGTTTCGCGCACCAGCGCGCGGCGGGCAGCAGATTTTCGTAAGCGTCGCATGCGCGTCACCGGAAAAGCACCGCGTGTCAAAGAGATGCTCATAGGTCTTGGTCCTCGATAATCTCAGCAAAGGCCTGCGCTGCTGCCGCAATAGTATGTTCTATATCGGCATCGGTGTGGGCGCTAGACATGAATC
>DOVB01000144.1:4071-4912 GCA_003520285.1 Halieaceae bacterium | reverse complement strand
CGCCCGAAGAATAACTCGTAATGATCCTGCACATATAACAAGGTGCTGTGCACGGATTGAACCACTGCTCTGGGCGTAATGGTGGCGCCAGTGAATTGATCGAAGTCGCCCCCTTCCTTGGTGACTGCCCAACGTGTGGGCGGGGTATTGTTGAGTCCTCGATTTCGAAAGGACTCAATCCAAACTGATTTTCTGCGATCAATTTTGTCACCCAGACCGGGCGTTTCCCGATGCGCGGTGACTCTGACGCCCGTGATTGATAAGGCGCTATCGATGCCAATTATAAGTTCGATGTCACCGCTGTAGCCGCGGGAGGTAACCACCGAGAGAATAATCCCCGTAACTTCTTCATCGGACTTTGCGAGTAAAATTTCGCTGTCTGGTGAAAGCGTGATTTGGTCAGAGAGAGGTGCACTGGTTCCATCGTGACTTATCAGAGATGAGTAGAGTGCTGGTGGCATCACGGCAGCGAGCGATTGTTCTCTGGCTTGTTGCTTGGATGCACGGATGGGCTCCTCAGTGAGCCCCGCCAGCAGAACCACTAAACCGACACAGCTCATTGCAAACAGGCCCAGTATAAGCGCGTTTCGAGTCATCGAAGAGATCATCATGACTTTGGGTCCCTGTAACCATAGGCTTTGGGTATCGTGTAGTGATCGATAAGCGGCGCACAGAAGTTGGCGAGTAGTACCGCAAAAGCAATAGCGTCGGGATAATTACCCCAGACTCGGATGCAATACACTAGTACACCAACGAGCGCCCCAAAGACGAATCGACCTTGGTTCGATGTGGCACCCGACGAGGGGTCCGTCACGATAAAGAAAGCGCCAAACATCGTCGC
>DOVB01000144.1:0-3792 GCA_003520285.1 Halieaceae bacterium | reverse complement strand
GAGCATTCCGACAGGTCCGTGCCATGTGAATAGGCGCTGCTGGACCATCCACAGGCCACCCGCCAGAAAAGCCAAATTGATCCACTCCCAACCGACACCTGCAAAGCGCCCAAATTGCGGATAGAGCTGAAAGAGTGAGGTCATAGTTTGCCCCTCGTTCTGTTTCATCAGATCGAGTGGTGTTGCCATGGTAATGCCATCGAAGTATCGATGATTGATCACACTCACTAGCGCATCAATAACACCAGGGGTTTGAGCTAAGCCCTGTGGCGCAACCCACTGAGTCATAGGTACCGGAAACGAGATCAGCAGAACGGCGTATCCAACCATCGCGGGGTTAAAGGGATTTTGACCAATGCCGCCGAAGAGGTGTTTGCCCACCACAAGCGCCGCCGACATCCCAATTGCAATTAGCCACCAGGGCGAATACGGGGGTAGTGATATACCCAACAAGACCGCCGTGACTAGTGCGCTATAGTCAGACAGAAAAGGCTTTACCGCGAGATGGCGGGCTTTTAAGACAAGAGCTTCGAGTAGAACACCAAATACGCACGCGACCAACAGATTCGTTACTACGCCTGGCCCGAAAAAGTGAGTTAAGACGATAATGCCAGGTACGCAGGCGATAAGGACTTTTTGCATGATTCCCGCGACGGTGGGTGTTGGATTCACCAAGTGAGTGGGTTGTGCGCGCAGACTCATATATCACCTGCGGGATTGATGTGCTTCGATTCAGCAAGATCAGATGGCTTGGACTCATCGATTCTATCGTCGCTTAATTGCGATTGGATGAGGGCAATGCTCGCTTCAAGCGCGGTCAGAATCTTTTGGTCGGCGTTGTTCAGTTTGGCGTCGCTTAATCGCTGACTCATCACCTCGAGTTGAGATGTCAACTCGAGCCGAGTCACTGAGGGATCAGGTGTTTCAGGCTGCGCCATGAGCAGTTGCTTCTTTTTGGTTTTCGCTCGCTCGATAGCCGCTTGAACGGGATCCAATTGGTCGGCAAAGCGACTTTGCTCTGGGTTAGCTGTCGCCTGCGCTTTACGAGCTGCACGAGCTGCCTCCTTTTCGTTCGCATCGCGCGCCAGTCTCGCTTGTCGAGATTCAAAACGTTCGCGGGCATGCTCTGCTCTTTGCTGCTCATCTTGCTTGGTTTTGATTTCTGTTTTAGCAGTGACGAAGTAGTCTACCAATGGAATTGAGCTCGGGCAGACATAGGTACAAACGCCGCATTCGATGCAATCGGTTAAACCATATTTCGCCAGTGGCTCGAATTGCCTGCTTCTGGAATACCAATACAATTGCTGCGGCAATAGCTTGGCTGGGCAGGCTTCTGCGCAGAGTCCGCAGCGGATACAGGGCGAGGCGGGCGCTGGATCGGGCAGCTCAGTGTGTGTCGCAGCGAGTATACAGTGTGTCGTCTTGGTCACCGGAGCATCGCCATCAATAATAAGCTTCCCCATGATGGACCCACCGGCCAGCAGTTTATGGCATTGATCCTGATCGAATCCGGTCCAGTTAAGCAGATGGCTGAGGGGTGTTCCAATCCTGACCTCTAGATTGCCGCGCTGCGAAATAGCACCACCCGTGAAGGTGGTGATGCGGCTAATAAGGGGCACGCCTGTGGCAATGGCGTCGGCTATGGCGGCGCAGGTGCCGATATTGTGGCAAATCACACCGATATCAGCGGGCAGGCCACCCTGCGGAACTTGTTCTCCCGTCAACAGTTGAATCAATTGCTTCTCGCCACCCGAGGGGTATCTTGTGGGCACTGTCGCCAGTTGATACTGCTCTCCCCGTGCCACTAAAGCGCTAGATATCTGCTCGATTGCTTCCGCTTTATTATCTTCTATCGCGATTAGGACGCGACGAGCCGCGGTGATCTGTTGCAGTATTTCAGCACCCAGGAGCACTCGCTCGGCTCTTTCTCTCATGGTCAGATCATCGGCGGTGATGTAGGGCTCACATTCAGCCCCGTTGATGATTAAGGTATCGATATGAGAGGCAGACAGCTTGTGAGCGGTCGGAAATCCAGCGCCTCCCATACCAACGATGCCAGCGCTTTGTATTAAATCGATGAGCTGAATTGGCGAGTACTCGCGCCAGGTTGGGTGCGGTGTCATAGCATGCCAGCGATCTATACCATCTGTGTCTATGATGATGCACTCAGCGACTTCGCCGGTGAGAGTGACCCTATGGTCTATGGCCGTGATGACACCAGAACTCGATGCATGAACCGCAACACCGAGCTCATCGACGGGCTCAGCTATCGTTTCACCAGTGCGTACCGCTTGCCCGAGTCGGACAATGACTCGAGCTGCACTCCCTTGGCGCTGACTCAGCGGAATGACGAGCTGCTGTGGAATCGGCGCGGCACGAATGGGCTCGGCATTAGAGTCCGCCTTGTGCTCGGGTGGGCAAATACCGCCGTGGAAGTCGAACAATTGTATGCTCATAACGGCGCTTTTACCCGAGTAGTGGTCACTCTGATTGGCGAGTCGTCTTGCCCCGAGTGCATTGCCGATGTGGGCGTTGATGAGATCTCGAGTAGATCGATGCAATCTACTGGGCAGGGCTCAATGCATAGGTCGCAACCCGTGCACTCGCTAGCAATCACGGTATGCATTTGTTTAGCGGCACCGAGAATAGCGTCTACTGGGCAGGCCTGTATGCATTTGGTGCAGCCGATGCACTCCGCTTCCCGAATAAAGGCCACTTTTGCCGGCGTCTCTGTGCCGTGATCGGGGTCAAGGGGGAGGGGCTCTGTGCCCAAGAGTTGTGCCAATTCAACGATAGTCTCTTCTCCGCCCGGAGGACACTTATTAATCGCTTCACCCAGACTGATCGCCTCTGCATAAGGACGGCAGCCAGGATATCCACACTGTCCGCACTGGGTTTGAGGGAGCACGGCGTTGATCGTGTCGACCAGTGAGCTGTCATCTGAGGCGAACCGCACAGCAGCGAACCCTAGTAGACTGCCAAATGTGGCGCCAACGAGTAAAAAAGTGAGCAGCGCGCGCAGGCCATCTTGCTCGAACAAAAACACAGCGCTCATGAGACCAGTCCCGCAAAGCCCATGAAGGCGAGAGCTGCTAGGCCAGCTGTTACCATGGCGATCGCAGGCCCTTGGAATGCCAGCGGTACATCAGCTGCTGCGATGCGTTCTCGCATGGCAGAGAAAAGCACTAGCACCAATGAGAATCCCAGTGCAGCCCCAAAACCAAACCACAGTGACATGATAAAACTGTGGGCCTGCGCTAGGTTCAATAAGGCGACGCCAAGCACGGCACAATTAGTGGTAATGAGAGGTAAATACACACCAAGCACACGATGCAGTAGAGGGCTCGATTTTCTGACCATCATCTCGGTGAATTGAACGACGACCGCAATGACCAGGATAAATGTGATGGTCCGCAAATACTCGAGGCCAAGTGGGACCAGAATCCAGTAAAACATTAAGTAGCTGCAAGCCGAGGCTAATGTGAGCACAAAAGTAGTTGCCATCGACATACCAATGGCAGTTTCGAGCTTATTAGACACACCCATAAAGGGACACAAGCCCAAAAACTGGACTAAAACAAAGTTATTCACTAGCGCTGTTGCGAGCAGCAATGACGCATATTCGGCAATCATGATGAACTATCGCCTTTTGTGAATGAAAAAATGTGCCGGCGGCGGTGCGTGGCAAGCCTCCCCACTATAGTAGAGGCTCTTATTGCGGACAATAAGTGGCAGGAACCGAGTTTCAATAAGGCGCCTAGACCTCCATTATTTGACTTGCATCCCTGCTTT
>DOVB01000143.1 GCA_003520285.1 Halieaceae bacterium | reverse complement strand
TTGTGATAGCGACCGCCAGCGATAAAACTATCGTACTTACCCAAGTTTAAACGTTTCGCGAGGATATCAAGCACATCTTCCGGCATCGCACTGTCGTACACGAAACGGACCGGATCTGCTTTTTTACGGCGAGCCAGACTCATATCGACTTTATCAATTAAGCTCTGGGTGATTCTCTCATCCATTTCGAGCTCGGCGTCGCGCGTAATTTTAATGGTATACGCTGACACATCATCAATGTCGAGCACGCCCCTAAAGACCTCTTTGAGGCAATATCGAATAATATTATCAACTACGATAATGGCTTTCTTCCGCCGCGACCCCTGGGGTGGAATGACCACAAAGCGTCCGACTCTATCGGTCGGTATTTCGAGCAAGGCATACTGCACTTTGCCCGACTTCAGACTGATACGAATTACGAAATAGATTGAAGCATCGTTGAGCTCTGGTGGCTGAGTCGATGATTTCAGAAATAACGGTGATAACTCGGGTAAGACCTCGTCACGAAAATAGCGCTCTACAAATTCAGCTTGTTCGGGCCTCAGCTGTTTTTCGTTGATGAGATAGATCTTTCGGCGCCTGAGAGAGAGCAAACAATTCTGATAAACCTCGTCAAACTTCGCCTGCAGTTCGCGCACACGATGTTGGATTTGCTTCAGCAGTGCCTGAGCGGCCTCTTTATCGTCACCCGATGAAAATGCTGCGAGACGCCTGACGTCCGCGACGCGAACCCGAAAAAATTCGTCCATGTTGTTCGAAAATATACCGAGATATCTGACCTGCTGTATCACTGGTACATCCCGGCTCGAGGCCTCTTGCAGCACCCGCTCATTAAATGAGAGCCAGCTAAGTTCTTTCGCTATATAGTGAGAATCTTCATTCATACTGTGTCATCTTTTTGCTATTGCGCTTTAATACTAACCCCATATCCTTGCCATTGTATGACAACCTAACTGGAGTTCGCGAGTGTCATCAGATCTTTATGCAGCACTGGACCTCGGTTCCAATAGTTTTCATCTCTTAGTTGGCCGACTCGTCGGCGGTAAAATTGAAACTGTAGATAGAGTCAAAGATACGGTGAGGCTCGCCGCGGGCTTACAAGCCGATCGCACGCTGTCGAAAGAGGCTCAAAGTCGCGCCTTAGAGAGCCTTGCCCGTTTATCTCAGAGAATCGCGGGCATTCCAAACAGCCAAATACGCGTGGTGGGCACGAATACACTGCGTGTGGCCACCGAATCAGCCAAGTTTCGGCGGCGCGCAGAAAAACTATTAGGACAGCCGATAGAAATTATCAGCGGACAAGAAGAAGCCAGACTGATCTTCTTAGGCGTTGCGAAAGACTTCGCACCAGATCGACAAAAGCGCCTTGTTATCGATATTGGAGGCGGCTCAACCGAGTTGATTGTGGGTAAACGTGAGCCTCAGATTCTCGAGAGTTTGCACATGGGGTGCGTCAGTTGGACCCAGAGATATTTTAAAGAGGGCATCACCCGCGCGGCTTATCAAAAGGCGTTAATCAACGCAAAGAGTATTCTCCAGCCTCATATCAAACAGTTCAGCAACATTGGTTTCACCGAGTCGATAGGTTCGTCAGGGACTATTCGGGCACTGGGTGAGCTGATGCCAGAGGTGGGCGGCAATGCCCATCAGATCACCCTATCCCACTTGCAGAATTTGGCTAAGACGTGGATTGAAAGTCCGAAGAAACTCACTTTTTCAGCGGTGTCAGAGAGTCGGGTCAGCGTGCTGCCGGGCGGACTGGCTATTTTACAGGCGCTGTTTGAATCGCTCCCGATAGCGTCGATGCACACCTCAGAATACACCATGAAAGAGGGTGTCTTGTACGACTTAGCCGGTAAAACAGCCCATCACGATCGCCGCGAACGCACCGTGACACGCATGCAGCAAATGTACCACGTTGATCTGGAGCAGGCAGGCCGCGTGTTTGATTCGGCGGAACAGTTGCTGGCTCAGATAGGTTTGTATGAGCGCGACGAACAAGCCCGAGAGTACCTTGAGTGGGCATCGGGGTTGCACGAAATTGGCTTAGCGATTGCTCACGGCGGCCACCAAAAGTTCGGGGCCTGGCTGGTACAGAACTCAGATATGCCAGGCTTCACTCGACGAGAGCAGGCCACGCTGAGCTTTCTAATCCAGAACCAACGGAAATCCATTGCTCGAAGCACCAGTGACTATGGCATCACTGAAGACTGGATGCTGGTGGTGATATTCCGATTGGCAGTCTTATTCAACCGCAGCAGAGTTTTGGTAAAAACACCTAAAATAGGTATTAAACTCCGCTCAAAGTCTTTACGAGTCACACTACCGGCTGCCTGGCTTAATGAGCATCCCTTAACGCATTTCGATTTAGAACGTGAGGCGACCTACTGGAAATCCGTCGGCATTCAACTGAGTCTCATTGAAAGTTGAACATCACTCTCAGCGCTTCACAGCGGCGCTGAAATAGCAGAACGCTCACAATTGACCGCGGATCGACCTCGGTTTATCGTATCGTGCTAGGCACCGATGCGTCTTGCCTATACAGTCAGTTTTTGCGATTCCTCTGCGGACCTTATTATGCGATCACTCTGGTTGAAACGACTCTCTCCTATCCTAGTCATCTTGACAGCGATTGCGATTTTCAGCGCACTCCAAGCGAACAAGCCGGAACCCGACAAGCAGGAACCTGCAGCCAGAGTGTTGCAGGTCTATACCGAGCCAGCATCGCTGGAGACCACCCTGTTTGATGTCAGCACGCAGGGAGAAGTCAAAGCTCGTACCAATATTAACTTGAGTGCCCAGGTCGCTGGACGCATCGAATGGGTCTCAGATCAGTTTATTTCAGGTGGTTCCATTGCTGCCGGCGACCCGATACTGAAGATTGAGTCCATTGACTATGAACTTGCTGTGAACCAGGCCCAAGCCGCGCTCGCCAATGCGCAAGTCGTACTCGAGAAAGCCGTCGCTGATGCAAACGTTGCTAAACAACAGCTTGTCGGTGTGCCAAATCCATCACCTCTCGCACTAAAGATACCGCAAGTTAATGAAGCTAAGGCCAGCCTAAAAGGCGCTCAGGCTGCACTCCAACGCGCTGAGCTGAATCAAAAACGCACCTCTATCACCTTACCTTACAACGCTCGCATTACCGAAACTTCGGTTCAAGTTGGTCAATATATTGCTCCGGGGCAAACACTAGGGCGTGCAATAAGCACCGAGCAAGTATTTCTTCGTCTCCCTCTGAAGCAAGAGGAACTCAAAGCCTTGAGTCTACCAATCGGATACTCTGCCAAAGCCGGCAATGAGGGTCCGACCGTGTTGTTATCACGCGAGATCAGCGGGACCGTTTATCAGTGGGAAGCCACTTTAACCCACATAGAGTCCATCATTGATCCCGTCTCAAGAATGGCCCACGCTATCGTTCAAAAAATCGAACCCTACGCCCCACACAATGCGAGTCAAGGGATGCCTTTGGCTGTTGGATTCTATGTCGACGCGCTAATCCGAGGTGGAGAACCCAGAGACATGATCGCCATCCCTAGAAACGCTCTTCGCCCTGGCAACCGGGTATTCACTATTCAAGATGGTCGATTAGCAGTAGCCCAAGTCACGATCGCTCACAGTAACCAAGAAAAAGCCTATATCGCAACGGGTCTTAACGTCGGTGATCAAGTGATCATTTCACCGATCAGAAACCCAGTTGAAGGTATGGCGATTCGCTCTATTGATTCGGTTGCCTCGATCTCAGAGGAGTCAGCTCTATGAGAAGTCTGATCAGCTGGTTTGCAAAAAATCCAATCGCGGCAAACCTGCTTATGGTCGGCATCCTTGTTGCCGGCTTGCTCGGTTTTAACAATATGGAACGCGAGGTTTTCCCCGTTGTTAAGATCAATCAAGTCATGGTCGATGTAGTCTGGCCAGGCGCTAGCGCGCAAGATGTCGAAGAACAAATCATTACCCGAATCGAGGAGTCTCTCGAGAATCTTGACAGCGTCTATCGCATTTATGCTACCGCCTACGAGGGCTTCGCAAACGTGCGAGTAGCCACCTATCCCTACGTTGATATCGAAACCTTCGTCAACGATGTCAAGAACGCTGTCGACACCATCACTTCATTCCCGCGCGATATCGAAAACCCGCAAGTTAAACGGCTTGAATTCAGAGAAGAAATGATTCGAGTGGCTCTTTTCGGAGACCAAACTGAACATGAGTTAACGCGACTGGCAGAAGATTTGCGCCAGGAGCTCGCCGCCCTACCCTACACCTCGCTGGTAGACTTATTTGACGCTCGGAACGAAGAGGTGACCATCGAAGTCTCCGAGATGGCACTGCGTCGCTACAATATGACTTTCTCAGATGTTGCAAATGCCATTCGATCCTCATCGATCAATAGCTCTTCAGGCAATCTTAGAACTGAAGTGGGTACTTTTAGCATCAAAACCCGAAATCTAGCCGATAACGCTGAGGATTTCGGTCGCATCGTCATCCGTCAAACCGATGATTTCGGCACCGTCACAGTTGGAGATGTCGCGCAGATTATCGACGGCTTTGAAGAGAATGAATTGCTCGCAACCGTTGACGGCAAACCAACCGTGCTGCTGCAGGTGATGGCGACTGAAAAAATGCAGGTGGTTAAAGCCAGTGATGCGGTAACCGAGTGGGTTGAGATGCGTCGTAAGTCCCTGCCGGAAGGTATGGATCTCATGATTTTTTTTGATACAGCTGAGATCTACAAGTCTCGTATGGATACGATCGGGACATCGGCCTACCTCGGGCTCATATTGGTGTTTTTAATTCTCATCGCATCATTGCGACCTCGAGTTGCTCTGTGGGTGACCGCTGGAATCGCGGTGAGTTTTATGGGTACTTTTGCGCTACTCCCCTCTAGTGATGTCTCATTCAACGTCATTTCTACTTTTGCATTCTTATTGGTCTTAGGCATCGTGGTCGATGATGCCATCGTCGTAGGAGAGAGCATCCACGCCCATGCCGAGCTCAGTGGGGGCGGAGAAAATGCCGCCATAGAGGGCGCCAATGCGGTTGCCAAACCTGTTATTTTCGCGGTGTTGACTACGATCTTAGCGTTTGCGCCCTGGTTCTTTATTTCTGGTGAAACGGCTCAAATCACCCGTCAGCTATCGATTGTTATTACCCTAGCCTTAACTTTCAGCTTGCTCGAAGTCTTCTTCATACTGCCCGCTCACTTGCGCAATTTAAAGCCTCGTGACACCACCAAACTGTTCGCCAAGTATCAAACTAAAATTGAGCACGGCATCGTCGCCTTTGCACAAGGACCTTACCGCCGCATCATCACCGCGACGATACAGTATCGGTATCTCACTCTGTCATTCTTCGTTGGACTGTTTATCGTGAGCATCGGTGTTTTCAGCAGCGGATGGGTGAAGTTCTATTTTATGCCCCAGGTCGAGAATGAGCTGATTGTGGTGAGTGTTGATCTGCCTGCCGGCACACCGTGGGAACGCTCTTTAAAGGTACTAGAGCAGTTGCAAGATGCCGAACGTCGTCTCATTAGTGAAGTTGAAGCAGAAGGCCGCCTAAATGGTGAAACAGTACAACTTATTGAGGGGTGGTATACGCGCTCACGTTGGGACAATGTGCTGGCAATCATTCGCCTCGCGCCACCTGAAACGCGCGCCCTGTCAGCGCAACAAACTGCGGAGCGCTTTCAGGAATTGATCGGGGATATTCCGGACGCAGAGGCAATCTCGGTCAATTACACACTCAACGATGGTGTACCTCGGGTCACTTACCTGCTGCAGGGCAACGATCTGGTCAGTCTACGAGCCGCAAGTCTCGAGATTCAGCAAGCGCTCAGAGGCTACCAAGATGTGTTCTTTATTCGTGATAGCCAGAGGGGTGAGCGCGAGGAGATTCTCCTAGAGGTCAAGCCGGGCGCAACCCAAATGGGGCTCACTCTGGGCGAAATATCCCGCCAAGTCAGGCAGGCTTATTACGGGGAAGAGGTTCAAAGACTCCCCCGAGAGAGCGGCGATGTCAGAGTCATGGTCAAGTACCCACAAGCGCTGCGACAAACTTTGGGATCACTCGATCAGTTCAGAATTCGAACTCCAATGGGCGAAACAGTTCCGTTATCAGCGGTCGCTGACCTCGAAGTCGCATCAGGCGTACAGCGCATTGAACGACGCGATGGCAAGCGAATCATCTATGTATCAGCTGATGTGACTCGGGATGCCATGAGCGTTGTTTCTAAAGATATGCAAGACAACTTTATCCCAGCGATGAAATTGAAGTATCCCTCTGTTCAATTCGGACAAGGTGGTAGTCAAGAAGAAGAGGCCGAGTTTTTGGGCGAGATTCAAGCACTCTACATTGTGGCTATGTTCATGATGTACGCTCTGATCGCGATCGCATTTCGAAGTTACTGGTTACCTCTCTTGATCATGACAGCCATTCCTTTTGGCTTTATGGGCGCCATCTATGGACACTTGCTGTTCGGTATCCCATTAGCCTTGTTTTCCTACTTCGGGATCGGCGCTGCGGCGGGTGTTGTAGTCAATGATAACTTGGTGTTAATAGACTACGTCGGCCGTCTCCGAGAACGCGGCTTCGCCGCTGCTGAGGCAGTCATCGAATCGGGCGTTAATCGTTTCAGACCTATTTTACTCACCACCGTGACCACTTTCATTGGCTTGATGCCGATAATGGCCGAGCGAGCGACAAGCGCACAGTTCTTAAAGCCGGCTGTGTTATCACTGGCATTTGGTGTGCTGTTTGCACTGTTCGTTACTCTGCTGTTGGTGCCGGCGCTGTATATGATCGGCAATGATTGGCGTCAGCGAATCTCGGCATCGAAAAAGGCAATTCTCGACATCAACACCTAAAGGCATGAGAGGATCTCATCGGAGTGGCTTTCAGTAACAGAGATTGACAGAGAGCGTTCCGTCGAGATCGGCCAGAGCGGCCAACAGATCATCGGTAGGCTGCACCGCGTAATCTGCGCCAAGCGCAATGCGCGCCGCCGCATCACCGCGATCGTAATCAATCACGACAGCGCACTCGCCTCGAGTGGCTTGCGTCAATAGTGATTTAAGCTTCCCTACAGAACTCACAGAGGAGCCGCCATTGAGCCTAATGGACAGGCAAGAGGCGAAGGTCCCTCGAGCTTGATCAAGCGACCACACCTGAGACACTCGCATCGAGAGTCCTCCTGAGTAATCATCGTGTCCGACACTCCCCTCGACCACGACCAACTGATCTTTCACCAGCAACTCTCGAGACTGCTGAAAAGCGTCCGGGTAAACAGTGAGCTCTATCCTGGCAGAGCGATCATCTAAGGTAATGATGACCATGGTGTCGCCACGCTTAGTTTTCATAGTTCTACTAGCGACAATTAACCCCACCAGCTTTTGGTTAGATTTCCCGTCCGCGCGTGCAGAGGCAATCGGCGTGGGAATAAAACGTCTCAACTCCGTCTCATAATCATCGATTGGATGCCCAGTGACATACAGACCCAGGGTTTCTTTTTCACCAGTCAAACGCTCTTTACCGGTCCACTCTCTCGCTGACAAAAACCGTTGATAAACGTTGACAGGGTCACCGAGCACGCTGCCATCGACGGTAGAAACCTCACCAAATAAATCCTCGATACCCGAGGCGATATTATTGGCCTGTTGCTCCGCCATCTTCAGTGCGTCCTCTAGCGAGGCCATCAGTATCCACCGCGGCACTCCGAGAGAATCAAACGCACCAGCGCGAATCAGCGCTTCAAGCGCTCGTTTATTCAGCAAACGACGATCTGTACGAGCACAAAACTGGAAAATATCAGTGAACGGGCCCGCGGAATCTCGCTCCTTCAAGATGACCTCGATAGGCCCTTCACCTAAACCTTTAATGGCGCCCAAGCCATATATCACCTCGCCCGCCGGGTTAACAGTGAATGCAAAACGTCCCTCGTTAATATCGGGTAGCTTAAGAGTGAGCCCCATGGCTCTGCACTCTTCAATTAATACCACGATTTTATCGGTGTTCTGCATTTCAGAACTCATCACCGCAGCCATGAACTGAGCTGGATAGTGGGTCTTCAACCAAGCGGTTTGATAGGACACCAAGGCGTAGGCGGCCGAGTGGGACTTGTTGAAACCGTAACCCGCAAACTTTTCAACCAAATCAAAAATACGAATTGCGAGCTCACCATCAATGCCCCGACTCAAAGCGCCGGATTGAAAAATTTCACGTTGCTTCGCCATTTCCTCTGGTTTCTTTTTACCCATGGCTCGCCGGAGCACATCCGCCTCGCCGAGGGTATAACCCGCCAACACCTGAGCAATCTGCATCACTTGCTCTTGATACAAAATAATGCCGTAGGTGGGCTCCAATATGGGTTGTAAAGAGGGGTGCTGATAATGTGCGTCAGGGTAGGCGATCGCTTCCCGCCCGTGCTTACGGTTAATAAAATTATCCACCATTCCCGATTGCAAAGGTCCGGGCCGGAACAGCGCGACCAACGCGATGATATCTTCAAAGGTATCGGGTCCGAGACGCTTAATCAGATCCTTCATGCCGCGCGACTCAAGCTGAAATACAGCGGTCGTATCCGCTTTTTGTAAGCTCTCAAAAACAGCGGCATCATCGAGTGG
>DOVB01000199.1 GCA_003520285.1 Halieaceae bacterium | reverse complement strand
TAGGCGGCGGTTCCATCAACGCTGTCGGCTCAGGTTTTGGCTTACCGGTTAGGATCTGAAAGGCGATACCAAACCCAACAATAACCACAATAACTGTTTGAACAAATCCTTTAAGACTCAGTGAGGGCACAACTAACATCCTATATCGCGGGGGGCTAACAATAACTCATAATTACGTTAAGCATCACCACATGGATGCGAGCTTAGCGAATAAATCACACTAATTTCGCATTTAGTATGCTCTTTCTAATTTATCCGTCTATCGTGCATGTGTTGGTCATCGAAACACACAGGAGAGACATGATATGGACGATACAGTAATCGAGAACACCACGAATTCTGCAGCGGCTGAAGTAGTCGAAGCTACGCCAGCGCCAGCAGCAAAACCGGCACGGAAACGCGCACCAAGAGCGGCAGCAGCCAAGAAGGCAACCGTTGCTAAGAAAGCAACCGTCGCTAAAAAGACACCCGTTGCTAATAAAGCGGCAACCAAAAAAGCCACTGCGACCACAACACGTCGCACCAGTACCGCTAAAGCGAAGCCAGCTGCCTCACAATCTGCTGAAGCAAAGACGAGCCGAGCGGCATCTGCTTTTGAGTTGCCACGCAAAGCTGTTCTAGCAGGTCTCGGTGTTTACGGTAAAGCGTTTGATCAAGTTCAAACACACCTCAAGACACTGAATGAAGAGATTGCGACACGACGCAGTAAAGCGAGCGACCTGTATCAAGAACTCGTCATTCGCGGTGAAAAAATTGAAAGCGAAGCGAAAGAGAAGCTGGCAGACATCGATACCAGCAAATTCAACCTTAACAAACTGGCTGATCGCGAGCTGATCGAGGCGCGGATTGATCAGGCCAAAGCTAAGTTTGAGCAACTTCGCAAAGCAGCAGGTATTAACCGAGCAGCTTAAGGTTTACCCAGGAATTCCACGATTCCTCTTGTATGGGCCGTTGATACGGCCCTTTTTTTATTCTGCGTAAGTGTGCCACAATGATGCATCTCGCTACCGAGTACGCATTGTGAAGACTCGCGAACGCATCATTGCTACAGCTTTAGCACTTTTCAATGAACAGGGCGAAGCGCACACCACGGCGCTCGACATCGCCGATGAACTCGACATGAGTCCCGGCAATTTGTATTACCATTTCAAGGGTAAAGAGCCTATTATCGATGCGCTATTCGACCGGTTCGAATCGAAAATTAGCGCCACGCTGGCAGCGCCTATTGCTGCACCACTCGGCCAACAGGACAGTATCGAGAACAACTGGTTCTATTTGTTTGTGCTACTGGAAGACATGCACGACTATCGATTCATCTATAACAATCTCACCGACCTAATCGATCGCTATACCACTATAGAGCGTGGTTTCGCGCGGATTCTCAAACTCAAGCGCGCCGCGTTTTATGCCTTAAGTGATCAACTGATACCCAACAACATTGATCTGCGAGAGCAGCAGCTCAGTGCAATCGCAGACAACTTGTCTCAGACCGCCACTTTTTGGTTCACTTTCGACCGCTTAATTCATGGACCCCAATCGGCCGAGGTAGGTATTCACCGCGGGGTCCTGCAGCTCTTAACGATGATCGCTCCCTATTTGGGCAGCGCCCAGCTGCAATTTTATCGGGACTGTGAGGCGATTTTCGACTCTCTACAGCAGTCTTCGCAGCACTAGTTCATCCCCAAAGCAGACATGGCATCTGCTAAAGTGTTCACCGCCACTACAGTGATCCCCGAAATCGGCTGCTTCGGCGCATTCCCCTTGGGAACAATCGCATGCTTAAAGCCATGCTTAGCCGCTTCAGCAAGTCGCTCTTGTCCGCTCGGCACAGGGCGAATCTCGCCCGCCAAACCGACCTCGCCAAATACGACCCAATCTCGGGGGAGAATTTGGCTTCGAAAACTCGATACGATAGCTGCAAGCAGAGCGAGGTCGGCGCTGGTCTCGAGCACCTTCACGCCACCAACCACGTTGGCAAACACATCCTGATCACTCAACTGCAATCCTGCATGACGATGCAATACCGCCAATAACATCGCCATACGATTCTGCTCTAGCCCCACCGCCACTCGACGCGGGTTGCTGAGCGAGCTATCGTCAACCAGAGCCTGGATTTCAACCAGCAGCGGACGCGTACCCTCCCAAACAGTCATTACAATGCTACCCGGAGCGGGCTCGTGACTCCGATCTAGGAAAATGGCCGAGGGATTCTTGACTTCTCGCAACCCCCGATCGGTCATGGCAAACACACCGAGTTCATTCACTGCACCAAAGCGATTTTTTTGGCCGCGCAAAGTGCGGAACCGTGTATCGGCATCACCCTCTAACAGGATCGAACAGTCGATCATATGTTCAAGCACCTTAGGGCCAGCTAAAGAGCCGTCTTTGGTAACATGACCCACTAATAAGACGACTGTGTTTGATACCTTGGCATAACGGGTGAGTCGCGCTGCACACTCGCGGACCTGTGACACGCTTCCCGGCGCCGACGAAATATCATCGGAATGCATCACTTGAATTGAATCAACGACCATAACCGAGGGCTGCATCGCTTCAGCAGTCGCAAGAAGCGCATCAATATTGGTCTCGGCCATCAATTGCAAGCGATCAACCGGCAACTCCAGCCTGCGCGCCCGCATTGCGATCTGCTGCGGCGACTCTTCACCGGTCACATAAAGAGCAACGCGGTCTTGCGCCAAGTGACACATCGTTTGTAGCAACAAAGTGCTCTTCCCGGCACCAGGGTGCCCCCCCACCAAAATAGTCGATCCCGGCACGAGTCCGCCGCCAAGAACACGATCGAACTCGCTAGCGCCCGACGTGAATCGTGGCACTTGTTCAAGATCGATCTCTGCCAGTGTCTGAGCTTGACTCTGCGCTCCTGCATAATGAGCGTTGCGTGGGCTCGGCGCACTGCGTTTGCTTGAGCTCGAAGACGCCGGTCCTAACTTAAACTCTACCAAGGTATTCCAGGCCTGACAGTCAGTACATTGTCCCTGCCATTTCGAATAGTCTGATCCACATTCGTTGCAGACAAACGCTGTTTTTGCTTTCGCCATGAGGTAACCTTATCCCTTAGCTCGTTTATCTGACCTTGCAGATCGGAAATTTTATGTCGCGTTCGTCTCTCTTGCCAGAACATCCCATGTTTTTCTCGCCGGCATTAGCAGCGACGATCGGTCTTGAAGAGGCGATACTACTACAGCAACTCGGATTGTTAACGCAAACCTCACCCGCAAGCTCTCGGGCTGGTTTCGATTGGTTCACCATCCAGCGCGCTCAGCTATTGGAACAGTGCGCCTTTTGGACTGCAACCGATCTGCATCGCATCAGCCGAAATTTAGCTGAAAAAGCGATCTTACTGATCGAATCACCCCCTCTTCACACGCATCATGAGCTCATTTTTGCATTTAATGAATCTACTCATAAGGCGGGCTCTGTACCGACCACCCCTACATCACTACCCAAGCGCGCATTGACTCTGCGCGATAACTGGACGCCCAGCGACGACATCATACAGCTGCTGCAACTGAATCACGCCATCCCGCGTGATTTCGCTCTGGCGCAAATCGATGAATTTATTTTGTATTGGCGGGAGCGAGGCGAGCCATCACACGCATGGAATACCAAATTCCGGAGCCACGTCATTGCTCAATGGCGAAGACAGCAGGTGCCTTCGGCCCCACCAGCAGCCAAACCATCCTCGTTTGACGTGCACGAACCGCTCCCCCTCGACCGCGACTGGCGACCGAGTGCCGATGCACTTGAAATTCTCGCGCGCAACGACATTGACGGCGAGTTTATAGAGCAGGCAATCCCCGAGTTCATATTGTATTGGCGCGAGCGCGGGAGCGCGCCCAAAGAGCTAAACTCTCGATTCATCCAGCACATCCGATTGCAGTGGGCTCGCTATACCTCTGCCATTACTCATAGTACCGAGCCGACTCGCATTGCTAAAGACTGGGCTCCGAGTCGAGACGTGTACGATATTCTGAAACTGTCCCATATCGACCGTGACTTTGCCGATAAGCTGATCCCCGAGTTCATTGTATTCTGGCTAGATTCCAATCAGCTCCACACATCTTGGAACAGCAAGTTTTTGCAACATGTTAAATTCCACTGGGCTAGGCAACACCAAATATCACCCTCTGGCAAAGGCGCTTCGGCCACGCGCACTCAGAGTCTCGCAGATGACTTGAGTGACACCTCATGGGCGCAATAGGAGCACAACGATGAGCGGAAACAAGTCCATTACCGATATCGCCAATACAATCGAACAGATAGGCCAAAAACTGCCGAACCCCAATCCGGCATCTGCCAACCATGTGCCCCGCGAAGATTATGTTGAAGCCATTAATCAGGTCTTTGCGCTATTTCGATTGAACTATCACAACCAATATTACGCAGCCTATCCAGATGCCGAGCAAGTTAAGCAGATCAAAAAGTTGTGGCTCGAATCTCTCACCAAGTACCCCGTCGCCGTCATTTTACAAGGCGCCAAACAGGCCATCGAGCACAGTGACTACCTGCCGACCCTGAGTAAAATGCACCAATTCTGCATCGACTATCTGCAACAAATTGGCATCCCCTCGGCGCACGACGCCTATATTGAGGCCTGCAGTGCCACGTCGCCAAAACGCGAGGCTTCCTGGACCCACCCCATTGTCTATTTAGCAGGACGGGATACCGGGTGGTACGAGTTAGCCAATGAACGCGAGGCTTACATACTGCCCAACTTCGAGCGCCATTTTAGCGCCTACTTAGATCGAGTCCTGGCAGGAGAAACTTTCGAGTTGCCAGCCCTTCCGAAGCCGAATCCCGAATCTAAAACACTGAGTCGCGAGCAGCAATTGCGCAATTTGGCAGCTTTAAAATCAACCACCCAACTCTGAAGCGTTGATCCCAAGCCCGAATAGATGTTTGTTAGATTAGGCTATGAACCTTCACTATTAGCACGGACAATGCCACAATAACGCCATTGAGAAAGAGTGTAACGTCGATGACAGAACCCACCCTAACCAGACAAACTGGCGCTTCATCTAGCACCCAAAGTCGTTTGCAGCGTTATCTGCAAATGCTCTTTATGAGACGATCTTTAAGCGAGAGCACCCTACTCAAGCAGCGTGCCAAAATAGAGCGAGAACGGATCAAGAATGGGCTGCCTCACTGCTTAGACATCTTTATTCAAATCGATGACCCATACTCCTATTTGCTACTGCAAGCGCTCAACCAAGTGCAAGATAAATTAGACTGCGAATTCCGACTACACTTAACCAGTGGAGTTTCTGGCAACAATAATCCCGAGCCAACCTTACTCAAGGAACTCGCACTCAAGGATGCCCGTTGGGTTGCACCTGGCTATGGCTTGCTCTTTCCTGATAGCGAAGCACCCACCCAGGCAGCGACTGCTGCGGCGACGGTAGCTGTAGCCCGATGTTTGGAAAGTACCACAGTCAAAGTAGCCGACTTACTCGCGGTCATTCAGGCACTGTGGAGTGGCGATTCTTTTTCACTACCGTCTGAGCAAGAACAGCAGCAGGCAGCGCAGCAAGTAGAGGCCGGTACTACGCGCCAGAAAAAGATGGGCCACTATGC
>DOVB01000069.1 GCA_003520285.1 Halieaceae bacterium | reverse complement strand
TTACCTGAAAAAAACAAGCGAAACTCTTCTGGAAAAATATCGTTCGGGCCCACCGTGTACCAAGGCTTACTCGACAGTTCCTCCGCCTCATTCCGGGGCGCTGGTATGGTGCGGAAATTGCAATCGAGCAAAGGGACTATCTCATCGTAGTCATAGAAGACAACGCGACCGTGACGAGTCACCCCAAAGTTCTTGAGCAGCATATCGCCCGGAAAAATATTAGCAGCCGCCAACTGTTTAATGGCGTTACCGTACTCATCCATGACAGCCCAAACTTGCTCATCGTTGGCGTCTTTCAGGTACAAGTTCAGTGGCGTCATCCGGCGCTCAACATACACATGCTCGATAATCAAAGCCGGTCCCTTTTCATGAACAATTGAAGGGGCCACCTCGTAGAGCTCCTTGATGAGCTCCTCTGAGAATCTACTGCGATCGAGTACGAGTTGGTTAAACTCCTGTGTATCTGCCATGCGTCCGGCACGATCTGAGCGCTTAACGAAGCGGTACTTCGCCTTTACCTGCTCTCGCGTCATGTCTTTAGGAGGCGTAAATCGATCCTTGATAATCTTGAACACGAAATCATATGACGGCAGGGTAAATACACACATAACCATACCTTTGATACCCGGGGCGATGACAAACTGGTCCGTTGTCGTCTGCATATGTCGGGTAGCGCAACGATAGTAATAAGTTTTTCCATGCTTGTTATAGCCCATCGAACTGTATATTTCTGAAATAGGCTTAGCGGGCATGAGGTGCTGCAAAAAACGAACATACTTTGATGGCACACTCGCATCCACCATGAAGTAGGTCCGAGTGAAGCTAAAAATCACGCTCACGCGATCCGACCCAAACAAAATAGCATCCACGTATATTTTATGGTCTTCGCTGTGCAGCAAGGGGATGACAAAGGGCATACTGTCGTCACCGGATACAAACCGTCCGACAATGTAGGCACACTTGTTTCGAAAGAAATGATGCTCAAGAACCTGCACCTCGGTTTCACCGGGTTGCAGAGCAAACCGTGGCCCTAAGAACTGCATCGCGTGATCTTCAATCGATCGCAAATCGCGCGCCAAGTCCTCGTAAGGAATAGCGAACTCATAGTCTTTTAAGAGCGGCTCGAAGGTTGTGCTAGCAGAACCGGTCCAAGGATAGGTCCTGTATACACGGGTCATATCGGACTTCGGCATATCCCCTTGCGTCGAAAACACAAAGGCGTGTTCGTCGCGAATAAGTCGATGCTCAAATACCGAGCAATACACAGAGTTATAGAACGTTTCCGCAATTTCGAAGTTACTGTGACCTTCTATAAGCGACGCATAAAAACCTTTCACTGCTCGCCAAAACGGATAGTCTGTCTGATGAATACCAGCGATCAACTCGACATAGCGAGTGATTTCTCCGGTTTTTTTCTTATACAAATCAATGCGCTCAGTCGACGCTTGATGCATTCCCAGCCAGTCGGCGCGCTCAAATCGAGATCGTGCCGCCAAGGTGATGTTCTGAAATTCCGCGAAGTACGACTCGAAGCCATTGAAAATAGCGCGGGCAAAGCGCTCTTGAACCTCTGTAACCGGATCGATCGCGCTCTGCATTAGAGTGTTGGCGTAGGATATGCGCGTCTGAGCTTGCGCATGCCACCAATCCAACGATCGTAATTCGCACTTTTAAGACCGCGATATTGCTCGACCTGAGGATGAGGCAGAATGAGAAACTGCTCACTGTCTAAGCCTTGGACAACGGCTTCAGCCACTTCGGCGGGAGTCACCACACCATCGACACCGGCCACACCGCCTGACTCGACATTCTGAATCATTGGCGTATCCACCGCCTGTGGACAAAGAACGCTGACTTTAATGCCATCATCACCATGGGTAATCGCTAGCGACTCTGCAAACGCCACCGCAGCGTGCTTGGTCGTTGAGTAGGCCGCATCTCCTATCTGACTCAACAAACCAGCCGCTGACGCTGTGTTCAAAAAGTAGCCCTCGCCGCGTCGAATCATGCTTGGTAAACAAGCTCGAGCGGCATAAATATGGGACATCACATGAATCTCCCACATCGCCTGCCACACTTCATTCGGCGCCGAAGTCGCCCACCAAGGCTCTCCGTCACCCTTGACGATACCGGCATTAGAGCAAAACAGGTCAATCTGCCCGAATTCAGCTTCGGCTTGCTCAACCAGAGCGATAATTTGAGCTTCGTCACGAACATCAACCGCGACCGCTAAACCACCGATAGCGGTAGCAACGGCACTAGCGGCATCAAAGTTCAGATCTGCAACCACGATACCCCGGGCACCTTCATGGTAAAAGCGCTCACAAAGCCCTTTCCCAATCCCGCTGCCACCTCCAGTGACAACAACGACGCGGTCTTTAATATTCATGACGTCTCCTAGTAGTCCTTTTTAGCTGGCGTATCGCAGTTCTCTGAACTCGCCCATGTGATGCATGGAGTCTCCAAAGGTCGTACCAATCATCATCAGACGCTTTGCATAATGACCAATGTCGAGTTCATCAGTGATGCCCATGCCACCATGTAGCTGAATTGCCTCACTGTAAATATGCTTGCCTGCTTTATCAATCATGATTTTCAGGGCGAGCAATGACTCGCGACGATCAGGCTTGTCGGCTTCAACGTCACACACCGCTCGGTAGAGCAATGATTTCGTTTGCTCATACGACATAAAGGTATCGACCATACGATGTTGCAGTGCTTGGAAGACTGAAATCTTGACGCCAAACTGCTCGCGAGTTTTCGTGTATTCAACCGTTTTTGCGTTGAGCTGCCCCATGACACCGACAGCCTCGGCACCGAGTGCCAGAATGGCATCTTCTGCGATGGCCTGCATCAGTGGCCACGCCTTTCCTTCCTCGCACACTGCATTAGTTGCGGGTACAGACACATCATTGAACCGAACATTTGCAACCACTTGGCCATCCATTAGACGGTAAGACACGAGTTCGATACCTTCTGCATCGGCAGGGACCAAGAACAGCGATAAGCCCTCTTCCGACCATTGCTCTCCCGATGAACGCGCGGATACCACAAAGTAGTTGGCGTTGGTGGCGTTAAAGACGACTACTTTCTCTCCATTGATGATTCGGTCAGAACCCTGCGCGACACTCGTAGTCGTAACATCACTCATAACGAAACGGCTTTGACGTTCCACATAGGCGTAAGCACCTTGGCAAGAGCCATCGATAATGCTCGGTATAAGGTTATCTTTCAGAGTCTGGTTGCTACCTTTCTGAATCAAACCGCCAAATAGGATAACCGTTGCAAAATAAGGCTCTAACACCAGCCCTTTGCCAAACTCTTCCATCATGACCATGACGTCAACTGGACCGCCACCAAAACCGCCATGAGCTTCATCGAAAGGTACTGAAAGCCAACCAAGCTCAGCGAAGGTCTGCCAGTTCTCAGCTTTCATTGCCTGATCAGTCGCTGCAATCGCGCGCCGTGTGTCCCAATCGTAATCATCTTGTACATATCGCGCTACGCTGTCTCGCAGCATCACTTGCTCTTCACTAAAATCAAAATTCATCTGGTAATCCCTCTCTGCTTACAAGCCCAAAACGGCTTTAGCTATGATATTTTTCTGCACTTCGTTTGAGCCACCGTAAATCGTTGCGGCTCGCCCATACATGAAGGCTTGGCGGGCTTGAGATCCAAACGAGTGTCCCAGTACTTCTGGATCTAGATCCGTCGGCAAAACGCCTTGGTAGTGCGCGGCAAGATCCATCAACAGCGTCTGTGTCGCCTGCTGCATCTCGGTGCCCTTAATCTTAAGCATCGAGGACTCAGGACCGGGCGCGCCGCCATTCGATAAACTCGCCAGAACCCGAAGCTCGGTGTATTCGAGCGCCATAAGTTCAATATCGATATTGGCCAAGCGATCCTGAAAACCGGGATCATCGATCAGACGTCTACCACCATTCACTTCAGCACTTGCTAAACGTTTGATTTCAGAGACAGCACGCTTACAGTCAGCGACACCAGCGATACCTGTACGTTCGTGCGCGAGCAGTGATTTAGCGATATGCCACCCTCTATTCTCTTCACCGATCAGGTTCGCGACCGGGACTCGGACATTATTGAACTCGACTT
>DOVB01000105.1:4481-6517 GCA_003520285.1 Halieaceae bacterium | reverse complement strand
GCTCAGGGCCGGTCAAAGCAGCGAGGAACCGGATTCTTTGTTGCATTTTATGTGTTGTGGGCAATTTTTGATCTTGTGAAGATTGCGGTGGTGCTGCTGGCGGTGGTCGATAGTGTCATGGGTTTACGCCACAAATACTTGGCGGAGAAAACTCAAGATACGGACGACGATCCACCGTCCAGCGATAAAACGATTTAAATAAGAGGGTAGTCCCTCAAGCGAGGCCATGATGGAAGTCATTTTGTTAGAGACAGTGGGTAACCTAGGCGGATTAGGTGATCAAGTCAGCGTTAAAGCGGGATTTGGTCGTAACTACTTATTACCTCAGGGTAAAGCAGTGCCAGCTACCGCGGAAAATGTCGCTCAGTTTGAAGCGCGTCGGGCCGAGCTCGAAGCAGCTGCAGCGAGCGCACTGACAGCCGCCCAGAAGCGAGCAGACGCGATCAATGCAATGGCCGCAGTGGTCATTACGATGAAAGCAGGCGATGAGGGTAAACTTTTCGGCTCCGTCGGTACTCGAGATATTGCTGAAGCGGCCACTGCTGCCGGCGTAGAGATCGACAAATCAGAAGTCAGATTGCCCGAGGGTGCGCTTCGCGAGATCGGCACTTACGAGGTGGCAGTGCAGGTTCACGCCAATGTTATGGCGGTTCTGAATCTTTCAATCGTAGCTGAGTAATTACTGCTAGCGCTGTTCGCAGCGCTAGCCTGCCTCTCCGTCGCGCAGTTGTTCCACCGACATCGTCGTTAGTGGTCGCTGTGGGAATGGAGCGAGACCGACGATGCCGAGATATTTCGTGGTTTCACTCAACGCAAATCTTCGGTACGCTTGTTGTTTTTAAAGCAGCCCCCCTATGGCAGAACCCGATTACACCGACTACCCCCCTGTAGGCGATTTCCAGCCAGACCGAGATATTGCGCGCATTAAAATGGCGCCGCACTCGATCGAGGCCGAAAGGTCAGTATTGGGTGGTATTCTTATTGCCAATGACGTGTGGGATTCTATTGTTGAGGTTGTTTCTGCCGCCGATTTCTACCGACATGATCACCGCGTTATTTTTCGTCAGATCGCGAAGTTAGCGGATTCTAATGATCCTATTGATGTTATTACCCTCTCCGATCGGCTAGCTGCCGCAGGCGAACTCGACAGTGTCGGTGGTTTGGCCTATATCACTGACTTGGTCACTGATACCCCGAGTGCGTCTAACATCAACGCCTACGCGAAGGTCGTTCGTGAGCGCTCGCTATTGCGTCGTCTGATCGAGACGGCTCAAGATATTGCTGCTACTGGCTTTAACCCCGAGGGCCGGTCAAGTGAAGAGCTGATCGACGAAGCCGAACACAAGATCATGCAGATCTCTGAAGAAGGCATGAAGCAAGGCGGGCCGCAGGAAGTTAACCCATTGCTATCGCGAGCGCTCGAGAGAATCGAGCATCTATTCCACTCCGGTGGGGATATTACCGGCATGTCCACTGGGTTCAAGGACCTCGATAAAATGACCAGTGGCATGCAGCCGGCCGATTTGGTGATTGTTGCTGGCCGACCATCGATGGGAAAAACCTCATTCGCGATGAATTTGGTTGAACACGCCGTGCTGAATCAAACCAAACCGATTGTGGTTTTTTCGATGGAAATGCCCGCGGATCAGTTGATAGTGAGGATGTTGTCCTCGGTCGGTCGGATCGATCAAACCCGTATCCGAAACGGTAAACTCGAGCAAGATGACTGGCCGAAGCTGTCAGCGGCGGTCACCAAACTGAAAGATGTGCCACTTTTTATCGATGATACGCCTGCGCTAACACCCACAGAGCTTCGCGCTCGCGCTAGGCGTTTGGCACGCGAGCATGGTGAGATCGGAATGATCATGATCGATTACCTGCAACTGATGCAGGTTGCGGGTCGCGGAGAAGGTCGTACCGCAGAAATCTCGGAAATTTCGCGCAACCTGAAAGCGATTGCAAAAGAATTCAACTGTCCGATGGTTGCACTGTCGCAATTGAATCGATCTCTCGAGCAGCGCCCCAATAAGCGCCCC
>DOVB01000105.1:1944-4278 GCA_003520285.1 Halieaceae bacterium | reverse complement strand
GAGGTCATTATTGGCAAACAGCGAAATGGTCCCATTGGGACCTGCCGATTGACTTTCCAGGGTCAGTTTACGCGCTTCGATAATCTAGCGTTCGAGGGCTACTCGCAGCAGTAGGTCGATAGTAGTCATCGCTAGGTCATAAAGCGACAGCCTCGGCTTTGGTTTAGCCGCTCGTGCTGTTTGCACTCATAATGAAGGTAAGACAACAACAATAATAGGTGCTTTGCACTAGGAGACTACTTTGATTACTCACGTTAAGACCACCCGATTCCTGAAAATTGGCGTCCTTATGGTGATGTCCGCATTGGTGGCGTGTACTCAGAAAGCGGCCGAAGAGCCAAAGTCTGAGATACCCGCGGCAGTCACTAAAGAGCGTATTTTAAATGCCGATGGTGAGCCTGGTAATTGGATGTCACATGGCCGCACCTATTCAGAACAACGCTACAGCCCGCTGAGTCAAATAACGGATCAAAATGTAGACCAGCTGGGGTTGGCTTGGCATTTTGACCTTGGCGATACCCGGGGCATTGAGGCGACGCCAATCGTTGTTGATGGGGTCATGTATGTGACTGGCGGCTGGAGCAAAGTGTTCGCACTCGACGCGGTCACTGGTGAGCAAATTTGGGCCTATGATCCCGCTGTCGATAAAGCCTATTTTATTAACCTGTGCTGCGACGCCGTGAATCGTGGTGTGGCGGCTTGGGAGGGCAAGATATTCTCGGGAGTCGTAGACGGCAGGCTGGTCGCCCTTGATGCCGCCTCTGGAGAGGTCGCTTGGGAAGTGCAGACGACGCCAACGGACAAGCCTTACTCAATCACAGGTGCGCCTCGCGTCGTCGATGGCAAGGTCATCATTGGTAATGGCGGGTCGGAGTTGGGCGTACGTGGTTACGTGACCGCCTATGATGCCAGTTCGGGCGAGCAGTTGTGGCGTTTTTACACCGTGCCAGGAAACCCAAATGAGCCATTTGAGAACGCAATCCATGCAGAGACAGTGAAGACATGGAGCGGAGAGTGGTGGAATGTCGGTGGCGGCGGTACGGCATGGGATGCTATCGCACATGACCCAGAGCTTGACCTTCTGTACATCGGTGTTGGTAATGGTGCGCCTTGGAATCGGGTCTATCGCAGCGCTGGTTCAGGCGATAACTTGTTCCTATCATCCATTGTGGCGCTGCGTCCTGATACCGGCGAGTACGTTTGGCATTATCAGACGACACCGGGTGAAAGTTGGGATTACACCGCGACTCAGCACATGATTCTGGCTGATTTAGAGATCGATAATCGAGTTCGAAAAGTCATTATGCAGGCCCCCAAGAATGGCTTTTTTTACGTGCTAGATCGCGCTACTGGGGAATTCATTTCTGCAGAGAAGTACACCTTGGCGACATGGGCAACGCATATCGATCCTGAGAGTGGGCGTCCGGTAGAGACACCCGAGGCGCGCTATGAAGAAACCGGTGTGCCGACACTTCAGTTCCCGCATCCTTTAGGTGGACACAACTGGCATCCTATGAGTTTCAGTCCCGATACTGGCTTAGTTTATATTCCTGCTCAAGAAATACCTGTGGTCTATGGTCACGACAGCGGTTACGAGTACGACCCTGCCGGCTGGAACACCGGGGTTCGTTTCGAGCTAGCAAGTGCACCCGATGACCCAGAAACACGTGCCGCCTTCGGCGAGATGGTCAAAGGCTACATCTCGGCATGGGATCCAGTTAGTCAGACCGAAAAGTGGCGGGTGCAACACAGTAATATGTGGAATGGTGGTCTGCTCAGTACCGCTGGCAACGTATTATTCCAGGGTAATGCAGAAGGCGAGTTTGTGGCGTATGCGGCTGATACTGGTGAGCGTTTGTGGTCGCAATTTGCACAAACGGGTGTCGTCGCAGGTCCAGTGACCTACAGCGTAGACGGCGAGCAGTATGTTGCAGTGGCAGCGGGCTGGGGTGGCTCTTTTGCTCTGGTAGGCGGGGAGTTGGCGTCGCGCAGTAAGGGCGCGGTATCAAATCCGCGCGTCCTGGTTTACAAACTCAACGCCGAAAATACTTTGCCCCCGATGCCAGAACCTGCCCAAATGGCCGCAATAACGCCGATGGAACCAGTGGGCGACGAGGCCATGATCACCGAGGGGCACCGGCTCTATATGGCAAGCTGTCACATGTGTCATGGTGATCGCGCCGTATCGGGTAGCTCAATACCTGATTTACGCAAAATGAGCGCCGATACTTGGGAGCTTTTCAAACCTATCGTGCTGGGTGGTCTGCGACATGAGCAGGGCATGGTGGGGTTTGCAGAGACTCTAAGCGCCGAGGACACTGATGCTATTTACGC
>DOVB01000105.1:0-1724 GCA_003520285.1 Halieaceae bacterium | reverse complement strand
ATTTGAATCGGAACCCAGCGAGAGCTGGGTTTTTTGTGTCTCGTGACGTGCTTTTCTCGAAGCCTCGGCAGGGATGCTCGCTATTTTTTGTTGGTCTGTTATTTTTTTGATGCGCGTTACTCGCAGCCCTACTCGGGGTGGTCGCTATCTTATTGTGGTTTGTTATTGTTGTTGATGTGCTTTGCTCGGTCAGCTCATCGCTCAACTGTTGCTCCGCCAGCGCCATCAAGTATCGCCGTCACTAAAGTGGGCGCATACTCACTGCTTACCGAGATGTCAGCGCTTACAGAGGGCTGTGTTATGCAGACAGTTGGTCATTGATTGATAATTCACTATACTGCGCGATTACCAATGCTAACCGGACGTACTTTGCTTCCAGATAATAAGATCGCGTCATTAGACGGACGACGACGGCGCAGCGAGCGCAGCAAACAAGCGATCATCGATGCTGTGGTCGATATGATTAACGAAGGTGAGTTATTCCCAACGGCGGCGCAGGTCTCGCAACGTGCTGGCGTTGGTTTGCGCACAGTGTTTCGCCATTTTTCTGATATGAATACGCTGTTCACGCTTTTTAATGAAGACCGTAGGCCGCATTATCGCGCCATGTTCGAAGAAGGTGGTGATCGCACTGGTGCTTTAGAAAATCGAATTGTAGCGCTGGCAGAGTTCCGAGCGGTGCGCTGGGAAGATGTTACCGCGGTGATGCGATTTAGTGTTGCCCAGCGCCGCCGCTACAAGGCTTTGGCAGACAACTATGCAGACTATCAGCATGGCTTGTTGGAAGACCTTAAGACATGGTTGCCTGAGTTGTCACAGCAAGAGCCTGTGATTCTTGAAGCGGTGGTGGGTGTCTGTTCATTTGAATACTGGGACCGCTTGCGTGATCTGCAGGGTTTGTCGGTTGAGGAAGCTACTGGCGTCGTTATTCTTTGCCTCAGGCGTTTGTTGCTCGCTTAAGTTTGCATATCCGAAGCGAGCACTTGGCTTAAACGCCACAATCGATCTTGTCCCCACGCTTCCGCCACGACCCGCTCGTCGGGTGCTATGAGCCTAAAACTCGGGACGCCCCAACTACCCCATGCGTACATATCTTTGCGGTTTTGCTCGAGTGGCGCGCCCCAGTTTGGCGTCTTTAATGCGCGCTGGGTGTCTTGCCAAGATAATCCGCTCCGTTCTACGATCTTTCTTAAACCCCTGTCAGATAAGCTGTTGACGCCTTCACAGAAGGCACCGTCCATAAAGCTTTTTAAATAAGCTCGCTCTTTGCCTTGTGCAGTCGCTAGTGGATAGATCGAGAAGCCTCTTATCACGCCCTCACCGATAGGGTCATAAAAATTGCCGTAACCTTGCTTGTTCAGGGTCCGCGCTTCTCGTGCGCAGTCCTTCATAATATACAGACCTTTGGCGCGACTTAGAGTGACCCCTCGCATCACCATGGGCAATACGGGCTTCAGTACCAGGGTTACGCCAGCACGGTCGGCCCAATCGCACACGGCGTCAAAACAGATTGCCGAGTAGGGTGACCTTAAGCTCAAATAAAACTCTAGCTGATATCCCTCTGCTGGTTTAGAGGGCGGGATCACGGCAGGTCGATCGAAGAGCGGGTGAGCGTAAATGCCGAGAGAGGATAGGCGGTGTTCAAGGTGGTATAGGCGATCGACCCCCCAGTACCATTCGCCCCCATAGTGAATCATGGCGCCCGCATAGTGGCCCATCTTTTT